>NZ_JAUBUR010000001.1:350211-433495 GCF_036705485.1 Microcoleus sp. AT9b-C3
GACTATTCTCAACCAGAACCGATAGTCGAAAATCTGCAAGTTTCAGACACAGTAGAGTCGATCGACTATTCTCAACCAGAATCCCAACCAGTTGCAGAAACATCAGAGGAAATAAGCGATTTAGAACCTGAAATGCAACCAGTGGCAGATTTTCTGGAAATTGTAGAAAAACAAGAGTCGCTAAAGAATCCTCAACCAGAATCGGTAGTCGAAAATCTACTCATTGTAGAAACACAAGAGTCGAGCCAACCTTCTCAACCAGAACCTGTTGTCGAAAATCTGCTCATTGTTGAAACACAAGAGTCGAGCGATAATCCTCAACCAGAACCGATTGTCGAAAATCTACTCATTGTAGAAACACAAGAGTCGAGCGAGCATTCTCAACCAGAACCGATAGTCGAAAATCTGCAAGTTTCAGACATAGTAGAGTCGAGCGATTATTCTCAACCAGAACCGGTTGTCGAAAATTTGCTCATTGTAGAAACAGTAGAGTCGCTAGAGCATTCTCAACCAGAACCGATTGTCCAAAATCTAGAAGTTTCAGAAACGGTAGAGTCGCTAGAGAATTCTCAACCAGAACCGCTTGTCGAAAATCTAGAAGTTTCAGAAACGGTAGAGTCGAGCGAACATCCTCAACTAGAACCGATTGTCGAAAATCTGCTGATTGTTCAAATGGTAGAGTCGAGCGACTATTCTCAACCAGAACCCGAACCGATTTTCGATGCGCCAAAGTCGAGCGAACTTTCTCAACCAGAATCCCAACCGATTTTAGATGCGCCAAAGTCGAGCGAACTTTCTCAACCAGAACCCGAACCGATTTTCGATTCACCAAAGTCGAGCGAACTTTCTCAACCAGAATCCCAACCGATTTTAGATGCGCCAAAGTCGAGCGAACTTTCTCAACCAGAATCCCAACCGATTTTAGATGCGCCAAAGTCGAGCGAACTTTCTCAACCAGAATCCCAACAACTTGTAAAAAATCGGCCACTTAAAAAAAAGCCACAACCGAGTAGCGATTCTCGGATCGAACAGTCGCCTATGACCAAAAAGCGGCAAATAGAAAGGAAGCAAAAGGATAGCAACGACAGCGAAACACCACCTGCAGGCAACTCAGAATAAACCAATTACCAATGACCAATTACCCCTTCCCAATTCCTAAAGGTTAGTAATGATTAGTAATATTATCGCCATTTACCGCAAAGAACTACAAAGCTATTTTGCATCGCCATTAGCCTATGCCATCGCAGCAGTCTTTTGGCTAATCACCGGCTACTTTTTAATAGCCATCCTCCTCGCCCCCGACGGGTTAATTCCTCAAATCGGCCAGCGAGATCAAATGGGAATTACCGAACCTCCCATCGACGTAGCCTACGAATTCCTGCAACTCTTCCTGCGAATAATGGGTTCCCTTTCCTTGTTCGTACTACCCGCACTCTCAATGGGGCTTTACGCTGAAGAACGCAAACGCGGCACCTTAGAACTATTAGCCACATCGCCCTTAACAAACTGGGCCGTTGCTACCGGCAAACTCCTCGGCGTTTTAACATTTTATACCACCATGTTGGTGCCCCTGCTGTTCTGCGAGGCGATCGCCCTCAGTTCCTCAAACCCACCCGTGCCCCCCGGAGTTCTTCTGCTAGGACACGGTGGCTTAATCTTACTAGCAGCAGGAGTATTGTCCCTCGGAATGTTTATTTCCTCCCTCACCGACAGCACAATTTTATCCGCCATCCTCACTTTCACTCTAGTATTATTTCTGTGGGTGATCGATGCAGTAGCCGTCAGTATCGGTGGCCCCTTCGGCACAGCATTAGGACATTTGTCGCTCTTAACAAATTACACCAATCTTGTCAAGGGAGTTTTCGATACCAGCAGTTTAATTATGTTTGCCAGTTACATCATTTTAGGAGTATTTCTGACCGCCCAATCCATCGATGCGCTGCGATATCAGCGTTCCTAAAAGCATCAGGGAAGGCTTCGGAGAATAAAGAGGAAAGAGTGGGAAAGTAGGAGATTTGGATAGTTGCACCTTAAAGGAAACGCCACCAATACCCAATGCCCCATGCCCCATTCCCAATGCCCAATGCCCAATTCCCAATTGCCCATTCCCCATCCCCAATTAATGTTAGTTATTCCACTAATTTCTTGAAATAATGAGATTTATCAATCCAAAAATCGACTTTGCGTTCAAAAAAATATTCGGTTCCAGCGACAGCAAAGACATCCTGATTAATTTTTTAAACGCCATCCTTTATGAAGCACAGCCGGTCATCGAAGACTTAGAAATAATCGACTCCCAACCCGAACCTCAAACTCTCGCAACCCAAGACACACACCTAGATGTCAAAGCCACAATTAACGGCGGCCGAATCGCCCTAGTTGAAATTCAACTGATCAACGTGCCTTCCTTTGGGAACAGAGTTTTGTACAACGCTGCCAAAAGCTACAGCCAGCAATTAACAGGAAAAGAACGCTACGAAAGACTAAAAACAGTAATTTCCTTGAAAATTGCCGACTTTGAAATGTTTGAAAATCAGCCAGACTTTATGTCGCGGTTCGTTTTTCAAGAAAAAGAGCAACAGTTTGAGTCTCCAGATACTGAAATAGAATTAGTATTTATCGAACTGCCAAAATTTAGCAAGGAATTAGCAGAATTAGAAACAGCCGCAGATCAATGGATTTACTTTCTCGAAAATACCAGCAATCTGGAGACAGTACCAGAAACACTCAGTGCAGTTCCCGAAATTCAGAAAGCTTTTAGAATTGCCAGCGAGGACAACTTCACTCAGCAAGAATTAAATGAATTGCAGAAGCAAGAACTGTGGATTCAAGACCAGCAGATTGCCATAGATGTAGCAAGAGAACAGGTGACAAAAAGTGCTCAACTATCGTTAATATTGCGTCAGCTAGTGAAGCGCTTAGGCACAATACAACCGGAAACCGAAAACTGCATCCGTCAATTAGGTATACAGGAATTAGAAGAACTAGGAGATGCAGTGCTGGATTTCAACAAGCCGTCAGATTTAACAGCATGGTTGCAGGCTAATGCGATATAGAATAACATCCTCGACCCGGAAATTTTTCCCTCAATATTTACCTTATGAAAATTAGCAAAACAAATTGGAAATATGTTTTTTTGCTGGGCCCCCTCCTCATCGCAGCGGGTGTAACAGCAGCAGGTGTATCTGGAGTATGGGACCCCCTGACAGTCGGTTTAGTTATTGCCGGAGCAGTGACGATCGCACTTTGGCTGCTATATTTGAGTTACGAACAAAGCTTTTGGGGGCAGCGTTCCACTCAAGCCAGCACCAACGCCCTGATTGCCACCCTCGCCGTCTTTGTGATTCTGGGAGTAATTAACTTCATAGCCGTTCGCTATCCCGTCCGCATCGACTTAACCGAAAGCCAACAATTTACCCTCGCCCCGCAGACTCAACAAATACTGCGAAACCTGCAACAAACAGTCAAAGTTTGGGTATTTGACCCCATCCAAAACCCCCAAATTAAAGAATTGCTGCAAAGCTACAAACGCGAGGGAGGCGAAAAATTCCAATTCGAGTTTGTTGACCCGCAGGCCCAACCTGGGAAAGCGCGGGAATTTAGCATTACCAGCATCGGAGAAGTTTACCTGCAATCCGGCGAGAAAAAACAAGTTCTGCAAAAAGGTGGCACTGCTTTTGGTAGCGACCCAAATCAAGGTCTTTCAGAGATAAAACTGACCAATGGCTTAGAAGAAATCCTGAGCACTCGCGTTGCTACAGTTTACTTTTTGCAAGGCAAAGGAGCCCGCCCGATACAGGAAGGTCAAGGCGGAATTCAGCAAGCTGAAAAAGCTTTGAAAGATAAATACTACAAAGCCCAAACGCTGAATTTGACCGAACGCAAAGAAGTTCCAGAAGATGCAGATGCTTTAATCATTCCGGGGCAGGACAAACCGTTTTCCGATACAGAAATTAAAGCACTAAGAGCTTATCTCGATCGCGGCGGCAGTTTATTGTTAATGGTAGACCCGGCAATTGATACGGGATTGGACAAATTGCTGCAAGAATGGGGCGTCAAACTAGACGCCCGTTTGGCCATTGATGCTTCGGGCACTGGTCAAAGATTTGGCCTGGGCCCCACGGTTCCCACAGTCAGGCGCTACGGCGAACATCCGATTACTCAAAGTTTTGGCAACGGTATTTCATTTTATCCGTTTGCGCGTGCTTTGGAAATTTCTCCAGTAGAAGGGATAGAGGAAAAACCTCTGATTTGGACGAGTCAGGAAAGTTGGGCGGAAAGTGATTTGACGACGAGGAAATTGGAGTTCGATCAGAAGACCGATCGACAAGGCCCGCTATTATTAGGTGTAGCTTTAGTTCGATCGTCCACTGACGGCACTCCCTTAAAGCCCTCACCTTCACCAACACCAACTTCGCCCTCGCCTTCACCCCAAGCATCGCCTTCACCCCAAGCATCACCGACAGATTCACCATCGCCGACAACTTCCCCATCACCGACAGATTCACCATCGCCGACAACTTCCCCATCACCGACAGATTCACCATCGCCGACAACTTCCCCATCGCCGACAGATTCACCATCGCCGACAACTTCCCCATCGCCGACAGATTCCCCATCGCCGACAACTTCGCCAACAGCTTCCCCAATCAGCTATTCAGTGATTGTCTCGCAAGAAGCTACGCCTCCAGCATTACCGACGACTTCGCCAACACCGGCAGCATCTCCCACAGCATCTCCCACAGAATCGGCAGAAAGTTCGCCACCACCAACACCGGCAGCATCTCCCACAGCATCTCCCACACCATCTCCCAGTCCAACCGCAACTCCTTCTGCGCCTTCAGCCTCTGGCAAAACATCGCGAATGGTAGTAATTGGCACATCTCAATTTGTGACTAATGGTTGGTTTGACCAACAACTCAATAGCGACGTGTTTCTCAATTCAGTCAGTTGGTTGAGTAAACCAGACCAGCAAAGTTTTTCTATTAGTCCGAAAAAAGCTACCAACCGCCGCCTTAACATGACGGCTATTCAAGTAGGATTGCTGGTTTTAGCTTGGCTAATTTGGCCTTTACTCGGGCTGGGAATTGGTGGCGCTATATGGTGGAAGAGAAGATAAGTGAGTTGACTGTTGACTGTTGTCAGTTGTCAGTTGTTAATCCTTTGCTGTGGCTAATAACAAATAACCAATAACATTAATCAACAGTCAACAGCCAACAATGCCCAATTCCCAATGCCCAATTCCCAATGCCCAATTCCCAGTTATTATGAAATTGCAGAAAAATACATTAGTATTGATAGCCGTCGCGTTGAGCATGACTGGGCTGGTTGCTTTGTTCGAGACGCAAGTGTCTCCGAAACAGGAAGCCGCTAAGGAAGAAAAACAGAAAATTTTTGCTTTTAACTCCGATCGCGTACAATTCTTTACAGTCAAAACTCCCGAAAAAATCTTGACTTTTGAACGAGTTTATGCTACAAAAGGAGGCAAGTCTAGCTGGGAAATGAAATTGCCAGTGCAAGCACACGCGAGTCAGGCATCGGTGGATTTCTTGCTAGACAGGCTGGCAACAGGAAAGAGCGATCGCACGATTAATATTACTGCTGCTCAACTGCCAGAATTCGGTCTCGACCAACCCCAAGCTACAGTCACAGTAAAACTGGACAACCAGGAAACTCACCGCCTAGTTTTAGGCAAAACAGACTTTAGCGGCCGTTTCTTGTACGCTCAAGCCAATCCGCCGGAAGCGCCCGCTCAAAATTCAGCCGAAAATTTGCCCGTGCTGCTAGTACCTTTTGACTTTAAAAATGCCACTCAGCGACCTTTGTCAGAGTGGAAAAAAGCAGAAGAACCGAAAACAGAGAAACCGCAAAAACCCTCTCCGACGCCAAGTCCTGAGAATCAATAGATGGCCCGCGCGCTCTGAGATGCTGTACTATTCTCAACACGCCTTTTATGAACAGGCTTTCGGGCCTGTTCCACAAAGAGTGAATTTTCTTGTGGAACAGGCCGGGAAGCCTGTTGCTGACAATGGTGCGCTCTGGGATAGAATTTAAAGAACAAATCCCAAAACCTGTTACATCCAACATTCCTCACCTAAAATACAGAAAAGTCTAAACTTAAACTGTATTTAAGTGGCGTGCATTACCCCCAGGAAAGGGCGAATATGTTTCAGACAGCACTCAACCAAGGTACGACAGCAACGGATACAGCGCTTGACGTTGAACTCCGCAAGGTCTTTAAGGTATTTAACGGCGAAACCGCAGTTCGCGGAGTTGACCTCAACATCCGCCAAGGAGAATTTTTTAGCATCCTCGGCCCCAGTGGTTGCGGCAAGACTACGACGCTGCGCTTAATCGCTGGGTTCGAGACTCCCTCGGCGGGCGAATTGATGATTCGTGGCCAGTCGATGACCAACACTCCAGCTTACCGCCGTCCGGTAAATACTGTGTTTCAAAGCTATGCTTTGTTCGGACACATGAATGTCTGGGACAATATCGCTTTTGGATTGCGGATCAAAAAGCTGGGGAAAGCAGAAATTGAAGAACGGGTACGGGAAGTTTTGCAATTGGTGAAAATGGAATCTTTCGCCAACAGGTTTCCCGGTCAAATGTCGGGCGGCCAGCAGCAGCGGGTGGCTTTGGCGAGAGCTCTGGTAAATCGACCGGCGGTTCTGCTGCTGGACGAACCTCTGGGTGCTCTGGATTTGAAGTTGCGGAAGCAGATGCAGTTGGAACTGTCGAATTTGCATCAAGAATTGGGTTTGACTTTTGTGATGGTGACTCACGACCAAGAAGAGGCGATGAGTCTGTCTGACCGGATTGCGGTGATGCACGAGGGGAGGATTGAGCAAATTGGCTCTCCTGAAGAAATTTATGAGTGCCCGCAGACGGCTTTTGTGGCGGATTTTATTGGCGATACGAATTTGTTTGCGGGTACGGTAGAATCGATCGACCGATCGACTGTCACTGTTCGCACATCAGGGAATCTGAAAATAATCGTTCAGCAGTCGGATATGTGGACTGGTGTCACAGGCGACTCTGTGGTGGTCAGCGTTCGGCCGGAAAAAGTATATTTGAATCTCTACCAGCCGGAAGTGTCGGTCAACTGTTTTGAAGGGCGGCTCAAAAATACTATGTACATGGGAACGCACGTTCATTACGTCGTTGAGTTGGCGTCGGGCGATAAAATTACTGTACGCCAGCCAAATACTGGCGGTTCTTTCCCAGACCCGCACACGCCGATTTACGCTTACTGGGGAACTACTGATTGTCTCGCTTTGGGCGATCGAGCATAATTGGGAAACGAAGGAAGAAGGAAGAAGGAAGAAGGAAGAAGGAAGAAGGAAGAAGGAAGAAGGAAGAATGGGAGAATTTCCCCGTTACCAATTATTCCTTATTACAAATTCTCAAATCTAAAATCGAATTTCCCAATCCCCAATTCCCCAATCTAAAATCTAAAATCTAAAATCTAAAATCGAACTGTGCCTCCGACTAACTTACCAATTTCCAGGATTTTTCCGGCTAATTCTACACGCCGTCAGTTCCTAAAAAATTCGGCGGCGACAATTTCCGGGTTAGCTCTTTCGAGTTGTGGCTGGCGACTTGCAGACGTACAATCTGCTCCTCCCGTCAAAGGTTCGGCAGACCAACTTTTTATCTATACTTGGGCAGGCTATACCGATGACGCTTTGCTCGATCGCTTTGCCGAAAAAACCGGCATTCGCGTGGTTGCAGATGTATTTGACTCCAATGAGGCGATGCTGGCTAGAGTTCAAGCTGGCGGTGGCAGGGCCTACAGCATCATTTACCCGTCTGACTACATGGTGATTCAGATGACGGAACTGGGGCTGTTGACCCCTTTAGACCACTCGATTTTGGGCGGACTCGATCGGCTCAAAAAACAGTTCCAAAACCCTGTTTATGACCCAGGAAACCGCTACAGCGTGCCTTTGAGTTGGGGAACCACAGGCTTAATTTACAACAGCGAACAACTCAAAGAAGAGCCAGAAGATTGGGAGTATTTGTGGCAGCATAAACAGGAGTTAGCAAAGCGAATGACGCTGGCAAATGATGTTCGAGAAGTGATGGGTGCTGCGCTGCGGATGTTGGGCTATTCTCTCAATTCTACGAACGCAGAGCAAGTGAAACAAGCTTACGAAAAGTTGGTGGAACTCAAACCGGCGATCGCATCTTTTACCACTGATGCTTGGCGGCCGCAAATGCTGACGGGGGATTTGAAAGTAGCTATGTGTTATTCTTCTGATGCTAATGAGGTAATTCCAGATAATGACAAATTGCGCTATGTTGTGCCAAAAAGCGGTTCTTCTCTGTGGACTGACACTTTAGTAATTCCTAAAGGTGCTCCCAACCCAGAAGCAGCTTATAAGTGGATTAACTTTATGCTGCAAGCCGATGTCGCTGCTTCTTTAGTAGAACGGCTCAGTTTCTCAACTCCTTCGGAAGATGCTTTTAGTTTGCTGACGCCGGAAGTCCGCGAAAATGAAATTCTTTTCCCTTCTGAGGGTACTTTGAAAAATTGCGAAGGTGTTGCTCCGGTAGGAAAATTTATAGACGTGTACGATCGCTATTGGACTAAATTAACCAGCGGCTAATCATCAAACCGAGGGCGGGTTCTACAGGCAATCTCTTATTCTAACCCAATATTTACATCAACCCGCCCCCGCACAGGAGATAGCCCACTCTATCCGTATTATATCCGCGTTAATCCGCGTTCTTCAGCGGTTAAAAACTCAAAAAAATTGCTCTATGGCTGTTTCAACTAGAACTCCCCCTCCTATTCCTCCCAATTCTTCTTTGAAGGCTGAAACGGTTTCCCCGTGGTCTGCTTGGGCTGGGCCACTAACATTGCTCGGCCCTTCTGGCTTGTTGCTGCTTTTATTATTAGTCATACCAACTTTGGTGATTTTTCAGCTTAGTTTGGTGCCGAATATTAAGCCGGGAGATTTGGTTAATCCTTCGGGAATCGGCAATTACCTGCGAGTGTTTGAGCCGCTGAATTTACAGGTGATGGGTCGATCGCTCTTTTTCGCAACGGGGACTACTATTCTGTGTTTGCTGCTGGGATTTCCCGTCGCTTACTGGATCGCTCTCAATGTATCGAAAAAGTGGCGGAATTTAACTTTGTTAGGGTTTGTGTTGCCGCTGTGGACTTCTTCGCTGTTGCGATCGTATGCTTGGATTACAATTCTTCGTCCTACGGGGGTCCTCAACTCGGTGCTGGCACTTGTAGGCATTCCTCCTCTAGAATTGCTTAATCAAAGTTCCGCAGTTTTAATCGGCATGGCTTACAGTTATTTGCCTTATATAGTGACCATTCTCTACGCTTCTTTGGAAAAGTTAGACCGCAGGTTGCTAGAAGCATCTCAGGATTTGGGCGCCAATCCAGTGGAAACTTTCTGGAAAGTGACAGTACCTCAGACGATGCCGGGAATTGCTGCAGGTTCTTTGCTAGTATTTATTAGCTGTTTGGGCGATTTTGTCGATCCGGAGTTGCTCGGTGGAGCTTCTAGTATGACGGCTGCTCGTTTGATTTACAATCAGTTTTTGGGGGCGACTCAAAATTGGGGGCTGGGTTCGGCTCTGAGTATGGTATTAATCTTTGCAGTGAGTATCGGAATTGCCCTCTTGCTCAAATATGGCGATCGTAATGCAGTTTAGGATGTTGAAGGAAGAAGGAAGAAGGAAGAAGGAAGAAGGAAGAAGGAAGAAGGAAGAAGGAAGAAGGAAGAAAACAATCCTAATCAATTACCAATTGCCCATTACCAATTACCGATTACCGAGAAATGGAAAAGACAGCCGAAAACCCACAGGAGGAAATACAAGCCGATATGTACTTAAAACCTAAATTTAAGATTTCTTGGCAGGTAATATTTGCCGTTGTGATGTTTTTTTATATGTACCTGCCCATCCTCGTACTCACATTTTACAGCTTTAACAAATCCCGTTTTAGCGCCGGTTGGGAAGGATTTACTTTAGATTGGTACGTTAAATTATTTAGCGATACCCGGATTTTAGTTGCCCTGAGAAACAGTTTAACAGTGGCTGTTTGTGCAGTTGCAATCTCGGCTGTACTCGGCACTTTGATGGCAGTTGGTTTAGCCCGCTACCGCTTTCCAGGCAAGAGTTTATATCAGGGAGTCTCCTACTTGCCGATTATTATTCCAGATATTGCCACTGCGGTTGCTACTCTGGTATTTTTAGCGGCGCTGGCTATTCCTCTGAGTTTGTGGACAATTGTGGCCGCTCACATTGTGTTTTGTCTGGCTTACATCGCCCTAGCTGTTTCTACTAGATTGGCCGATTTAAACCCGTATTTAGAAGAGGCTGCCTTGGATTTGGGTGCAACGCCTGTGGAGGCTTTTGTTCAGGTTTTGCTCCCTCAATTAATACCCGGAATTGTGTCGGGTTGTCTGCTGTCTTTTGTCCTCAGCATGGACGATTTTTTGATTGCGAGTTTTACCGCAGGTAGCGGGACTACAACTCTGCCGATGGAAATTTTTAGCCGGATTCGGACTGGGGTAAAACCTGATATTAATGCTTTGAGCGTGCTGTTGATAGTAGGTTCGGGAGGATTGGCGTTTTTAGCGGAATATTTGCGTGGCCGGGGCGAGCAAAAACGCGCTCGTTAGTCATTGGTCATTAGTCATTGGTTATTACTTACTGACCAAAAAACCCGGTTTCTCAAAAAAAGAAACCGGGTTTCTGAGGCGGTAAGGTACGCAGTTCACACCCTACAGAGGTTCTGCGTCTAGGAATGAATTGCTGCTGCTATTTTGCTGCTGGTAATTTCACCTTAGTAGCCAAACCTAGTGCTTCCAAAACTTGAATTGTCATCCAAGTGAAGTCAATTTCCCACCATTCCATCCCGTGACGCGCAGAGTATTGAAAAGCGTGGTGATTGTTGTGCCAGCCTTCGCCATAAGTCAAAACCGCAACCCACCAACAGTTAGTAGAACTATCTTCGGTTTCGTAAGTGCGGTAGCCAAATTTGTGAGTGGCGCTGTTAACAAACCAGGTGCAGTGATACACCAACACTAAGCGTACAAAAATTACCCATACAACAAACGGCCAGCCTGCTGCTAAGTACAGCAAGACGCCAAACACGATTTGCATCGGGAGAAAGTAGTTTTGCAAAAATTGGTAAAATGGATCGCTCGAAATGTCTTTTGTGCAGCGGGAAATTTCAGCGTGAGCTGGACCTTTATATAGCATCCAGCCGATGTGACTCCACCAAAAACCCTGTTGGGCATTGTGAGGGTCGATCGCATTTTGGTCAGAGTGGGTGTGGTGCAATCGGTGCAGCCCAACCCAATCAATTATTCCTCCTTGACAGGCAAGGGCTCCGCAAAATGCTAGAAAGTATTCTACGAATTTGGGTGTCTGAAAACTGCGGTGGGTGAGCATACGATGCCATCCGAGAGTTATTCCCAAACCGCCGGTTATCCAGTGCATAAATACTGTTAAACCAACTGCTGTCCAATTGAAGTTACTTGGTAGCAGGGCGAACAAAGCGCCGATATGAAGTCCTGCTAAACTAATAACGTGCTTCCAATTGTATTGAAGTTTTTCTTGCGTTGCTATTGTCATTCTTTTTTTGATTTCTGATGAGATGCCGACCGGGATTCACGCATAATAGTTTGGATTGAGCAGTGAACTTTTTTGCTGCACACTTGCCCAAACTAATAAAGAATCAATGATAGATTTGGGATTAGGATTGAAAAAGATTTACGGTTGTATTTTGAAAATAAAAAATTTGGCTGCCAAACAAAATTTTTTGTTCCCAATTATATTATAACTGATTCTGGTTTTGGTTGGGTCGATCGCACCAGACGGTTCGATCTCTGTTCAACCCAACCTATACCGATCGCAAAAACAGGATTAGGCATTGGTCACGAGCCATTAGTCCAGACCTGATGACCGACAACCAATGACTAATTGCCGATCGCTATTTTTCTGCTAATTTCACTTTGGTTGCCAAACCAAGGGCTTGCAGAAGTTGAATTGTCATCCAGGTGAAGTCGATTTCCCACCATTGGAGACCGTGGCGAGCCGAGTATTGAAAGGCGTGGTGGTTATTGTGCCAGCCTTCGCCGTAGGTGAGCAGGGCAACCCACCAGCAGTTCGTCGATCGATCGCCCGACTCGTAGGTGCGGTAGCCGAATTTGTGGGTAGCGCTGTTAACCAGCCAAGTGCAGTGGAACACCACCACGATCCGCATAAACACGCCCCAAACCACGAAAGACCAGCCGCCTAATAAATAAAGCAACACACCGAAGACAACTTGGATGGGGATAAAATATGCTTGGAGAAACTTGTATACTGGGTCGTCGCCGATGTCTTTAGTAAAGCGGGGGATTTCAACTCTGATGGGCAGATCCGAGAGCATCCAGCCCATGTGGCTCCACCAGAAGCCTTGATTGGAATCGTGGGGATCTGTTTCGGTGTCGGAATGTATGTGGTGTAACCGGTGCATTCCTACCCAGTCGATCGGGCCACCTTCACAGGAAAGGGTACCGCAAATAACTAGAAAATACTCTAGCCATTTCGGTGTTTGAAAACTGCGGTGGGTGACGAGGCGGTGAAATCCGAGAGTAATTCCTAAACCACCTGTTACCCAATGCAGGAAGACTGCTAGCCCAACCGCAGACCAGCTAAAGTTACCGGGCAGCAAAGCAAATAAAGCACCGATGTGCAGAAAGGCCATAAAGCCTATGACAGGCCAATCAGGAGAAGTTTTTTTGGAAGTTGCAATCGTCATGAATATATTATGTTTACAAACTACGGGCCGCATCTACGCCATAATGAACAGCGCGCACGCAACTGGTGAGCGAGGTATAGATGAATAGCGTTTCACGGCTACAGGAAGCAGAACAGGCACTCTTTCAGATTTTTTCTGGTATTGACACTACAGTCAAGCAAAATCTTCAACGAGTCTTAAAAGCTTTTCGCAGCCACCGGGTTGGAGTCCACCATTTTGCAGGGGTTACGGGTTACGGCCACGATGATTTGGGTCGGGAGACTTTGGACGGGGTGTTTGCCGAAGTGGTAGGGGCCCAGGCTGCGGCTGTCCGGGTACAGTTTGTTTCGGGTACTCACGCGATCGCCTGTGCTCTTTTTGGCATCCTGCGTCCTGGTGACGAAATGTTGGCAGTGGCTGGTTCTCCCTACGATACTTTAGAAGAAGTGATCGGCTTGCGGGGGCAAGGTCAAGGTTCACTGCTTGAGTTTGGCATTAGTTACCGTCAGTTGCCTCTAACTCGCGAAGGAAGTTTGGATTGGCAGGCATTGAGCTCTACTATTTCAGCAAAGACTCGCCTGGTTTTTATCCAGCGCTCTTGCGGCTATTCTTGGCGGTCGAGTTTGTCTATTTCTGAGATTGAAAAAATCGTCGCCATAGTCAAACATCAGAATCCTAACACAATTTGCTTTGTTGATAATTGTTACGGGGAGTTTGTTGATGATTGTGAACCTACTGCTGTCGGTGCGGATCTGATGGCTGGTTCTTTGATCAAAAATCCGGGGGGTACGATCGTCCCTGCAGGAGGTTACGTCGCTGGCAGGGCTGATTTAGTGGAGGCGGCAACTTGTCGCTTGACGGCGCCAGGAATTGGCAGCAGCGGCGGCGCAACTTTTGATTTGAATCGCTTGCTGTTTCAGGGTTTGTTTATGGCTCCGGGTTGTGTGGGGGAGGCGATGAAGGGCAATCATTTGACGGCTTATGTTTTTTATAAGCTGGGTTATCGAGTGAATCCTATGCCTTTGGCGAGAAGACGAGATGTGATTCAGGCGATCGAATTCGGTTCTGCTGATAAGTTAATTGCTTTTTGTCGCGCGGTTCAGCAAAATTCCCCCGTCGGTTCCTATTTAGATCCGGTGCCGGCTCCGATGCACGGCTATGAAAGTCAGTTAGTGATGGCTGGGGGTACTTTTATTGATGGGAGTACGTCGGAATTTTCGGCTGACGGGCCTCTGCGGGAGCCTTACGTGGCTTTTTGTCAGGGGGGGACTCATTGGACTCATGTATCGATCGCTCTTGAGGATGCGATCGAGGCTGTGGGCCCAGCAAATAAAGTGACTAATCACTAATTACCAGACGCGGATTTGTTGCCAAACGGCCGTCTTCCATGTAGATAATTCGATCGGCAATATCGAGAATGCGGTTGTCGTGCGTGACTAGCAAAATCGTGCAACCTTGCTCTTTTGCTAGTCTTTGCATAATTTCTACAACATCTCGCCCGGATTTTTTGTCTAAAGCAGCGGTAGGTTCGTCTGCTAATACTATTTTAGGGCGGCTGACTAACGCCCGGGCGATCGCAACTCTTTGTTTTTGTCCTCCCGACAAATTTTCGGGGTAATAATTAGCCCGCTCTCCCAAACCCACTGCTTCTAACATAGCTATTGACAAAGCATCCATATTCTGATTTAGCATTTCTGTGTGCAGTTCCAAAGACATTCGCACGTTTTGCTTGGCTGTCAAGAATGTCATCAAGTTATGTGCTTGAAAAATATAGCCAATTTGCTTTCTGAGTTTAGTTAACTGAGTTTTGCTAGCTCCGTGTATTTCTTGCCCAAGAATTTTGAGACTGCCTTCTTGAGCCGAACGCAGCCCTCCTAACATTGTCAATAAAGTTGTTTTGCCGGAACCAGAGGGCCCCGTCATAATGACTATTTCTCCGGGGTTGATGTCGAGATTTATGTCAAATAAGGCTTGTTTTTTGAGAGAGCCTTGACCGAAGTAATGGTTGAGGTTTTGGACTGAAATTACTGGTTCGGTTGCGGTAGTTTGGTTAGCGGGAAAATTTAGGGTTTGCATGGTGATTTTGGGGAGTTTTTTTGACCGCCGATGCAGGCAGATTGACGCTGATGAACCCAGATTAGAAGATGTCTGCGGGGTCGGCTGATTGGAGTTTGCGGAGGGCGAGGGCGCCGGAACCGGTACACATCACGATCGTCAAACTTAACACTACAACCGCTCGATTTGTTGTCATTGCAATTGGCAGTAAAGTGGCAGATTGTGCGAGGGAATACAGTCCGTTGGCTAAAACAATTCCCGGCATAAAACCTAATACAGCTAATAGCAGAGCTTCCTGAATTAAGACTCCGACTAAATAGCGATCGCTATATCCCATTGCTTTTAAAGTCGCATATTCCGCTAAGTGATCGGAAACGTCCGAGTAAAGAATTTGGTAAACAATAATCAGACCAACAACGAATCCGATAATTGTACCGAATCCGAAAATAAAGCCGATCGGAGTAGCATTTGCCCAATAAACTTTTTCAATTTCTGCAAATTCTGCTAGGGTTAAAACTTTGACATCATCGGGCAATATAGCTTTGAGCATTGACTGGGTTTTTTTGATATCGGCATCGGGTTGTAGGTTGATTAAGCCGACATCAACTTGATCGGGCGTGCGATCGGGAAATAAGTTCATAAATGTAGAATCGCTGGCAATGACATTGCCATCTGCGACGAAGGAAGTACCGAGAGTAAAAACTCCTCCTACTTGAATATTGCGTTCATTTAGTTCCGTTTCGAGAGTAGATTCTTTGTTGAAAATATTCGCAATTTCGCCGTATTCAGGTCGAGACGCTTGGTCAAATAACACATGATTAAACATTTGAATTTGAGGCAATTTTTCATTGACATCAGGCAAATTAAATGTTATGTTTCCGGGGTCGATTCCAAAAATTAAAATCGATCGAGTAGTCCGGGTTGTGGGATTTCGCCACTTTCCCATACCAATATATAAGGAAGTGACGGATTTTACTCCTTCTACTCCTTGTGCTTGGTAAAGTCGCTCTCGCTTGAAGTCTTTTACCGCAGCAAAAGTTTCAAATTGAGGATTGATTAAAACTAAATCTGTCTGTAAACTTTGGTGGGGCTTAACGGCAGAATCGAAGAGTGCATCTTGAAATCCCAGTTGCACAAAAATCAGAATATCTGCAAAGGCAATTCCTGCAATAGCAACAGCGAGGCGGGTTTTTTCTCTAGTTACTTGCAACCATGCAAGGGGTGTTTTGCGAAACATAAATTTTGGGAATTGGGCATTGGGAATTGGGCATTGGGCATTGGGAATTGGGCATTGGGCATTGGGATTTTTTACTCGTTAGCAGCCACAGTCTGGTAACGAATAATAATCGGTGATTATGAAGATGTTTCTTCAATTTTGCGTTGCCGCATTAGGAGAAATAAAGGCAAACCTAGGGAAACACCAACCACTAAAGTGGCAATATAAATCCACAAGTTTTTCATTTTCAGACGCGAACCTTCGCTAAATACAAAAAACAAAAAAACCACGGCAGAGACGATTACATCCATACCAAAAAAGCCGGATATTTGATTTGCAAACAATTGTCCGAAGAAAGCGTTAATATTCAACCCTTTTTCTAAGAGAAACGGGACAAACTGGGAATAGGGTAAAGCAGTGCCAAGAATACAGAGAACTAAGTATGCAATTTGAAGCATGGGAAAACCTCCAGGTTGTTAATTTTAAATCGCTATATTTGCGAGTTTACTCAGCATTAGTGAGCGCTTTAATATCAGATTGCATAATTAAGTTAATGTTGCGAGAAATCTTGTCAATTTCCCAATCCCACCACCGAATTTCTAATAGTTGTGCAACTTCAGCATCGCTGAAACGCTGCTTAATTAAACCTGCGGGATTTCCACCGACAACTGTGTAAGCGGGGACATCTTTTACGACAACAGATTTAGCGGCAATAATTGCACCGTCGCCGATTTTAACTCCAGGCATAATCATCGATTCGTAACCAATCCAGACATCATTGCCGATGACTGTATCGCCTTTACTTGGCAGTTCGATTAATAGATTCATGGCGGTTTCCCAACCATTCTTAAAAATGGGAAAAGGATAGGTAGAAATGCCGTCTAATTTGTGATTGGCACCGCTCATGATGAATTTGACGTTAGTGGCGATCGCACAAAATTTACCAATAATTAATTTGTCACTGCCGTAATTGTAAAGTACATTTTTTTCAAAGTTTTCTGGGTCGATTGGATCGTCATAATATGAGTAATCGCCGGCGATAATATTGGGGGATTTTATGAAGTTTTTGATAAAGCAAACCCTGCGCTGGTCTGCCATCGGATAAGGTCGGTTCGGGTCGGGGCCAAATTCTGCCATAACTTTCAATCCTCCAAGGTTTTTAGTAAAGACTTTAGTTTTGTTTAATTGCTACTTGTACCTGCAAATTGGTCAATCCCGCAACTTGTTTGCTAGCTTCAGGATTCAGGTGAATTTTTACTTCTACTACTCGGCTATCCAAGTTTTCTCCTGGTTGGTTACTAAACACATTTTGTTTACTTACTTTTAACGCAATTTCTTTAACAGTTCCCTGCAACTCTCCTGAGAATGCTTGGCTAATAACCGCTGCTTTTTGTCCCAGCTTAATTTTGCTGATGTCGGTTTGATAAATTTCCGCAACGACTACCATTTGGTCAGTTTTTCCTAAGTCTGCAATGCCGTCATCGCTAATTTTTTCGCCAGCGCGAGTATGAATTTTCAGGATTTTTCCAGCATTGGGCGTGCGGATGGAAGCTTGATTTAACTCGGTTTGGGCGCGCTTCACTTGGGCGATCGCACTTTCGATCTCAGCTTCGGCTGCTTGCACGTCCACGGGGCGCACTTCGGCTATTTTGTCAAGAGTTGATTTCGCTTCTTCTAGTTGTGCGATTCCAGTTTCTCGAATGCGTTTGAGTGTTGATTGAGCTTCGTTAAGCTGCTGGATTGATGTACTGTTAATGCGAGTTAGGTTTGCTTCTGCTTCGTTAATTTGCTGTTTGGCTGTATTGTTAATGCGATCGAGGTTTGCTTGCGCTTCTTCAAGTTGCTGCTTTGCCGTATTATTAATTCGGCTGAGATTAGCTTGTGCTTCTTTAATTTGTTGGCGACTTGTTTCTAATGCCAGCCGCTTAGTATCTCTTACGGATTGAGAAACTGCACCTTCACCCGCGAGTTGCTGATGTCGGAAATCTTCAGTTTTAGCATTATTAAACTCGGCTTGCAATTTGTCTATCGCTGCTATTTGTGCAGTTTTTTCTCCTTGCCATTGTGCCGCTATTCGGCTAATTGTTGCCTGTTGTGCTTTTTTCTCCCCTTGCCACTGGGCCCTGATTCGGCTGATAGTTGCCTGCTGTGCGGTTCTGTCGCCTTGCCATTGTGCTTGCAGGCGATCGACTGTTGCTTGTTGTGCAGCTTTGTTGCCTTGCAGTTCCGCTTCTAGCTTGCCAATCGTGGCAGATTGTGCAGCAAGTTCTCCCGACTTTGCACCAGCTTTTACTTGTGCTAAACGCGATCGAGCAACTTTGACTTTCTCTTGAGCTTCATCTAAAACAGATTGCAGGCGATCGCGCGCATCCAAAATCGCGATTAGTTGTCCTGCTTTGACTCGATCGCCCTCTTTGACTAAAAGCTGGGAAATGCGATCGCCATCTAAAGTTTGCGATACTCCCAAGCGAACCACTTCTCCTTGCGGTTCCAATCTTCCCAATGCTGTTATTTTCCTCACTGGCGGTATTTCCGCTGACAAAGATTCCGTATTTTGAGCCAACGGTACAAACTGAGAAATCCCGTAAAAAGCTGTACCGCTGGTAATGATGCTGGCAGCAATTGCCATTCCGATTACTAATCTATTTTTAGGTTCTATCCAAGATTGAAAATTCATACTTGTCCTCTACTTGCAGCTATTTTTTTTCTAAATAAGCGAGCAACATCTCTTTTAATAAAGTCCATTGTTCTGCAACAGATATTCTTTCACCTTGATAAAACCTTCTTACCAGCAAACCGTCAGCATAACAGATGATAAATCTAGCGATTGCTGGCTCAGAGATACCTAAGTAGCAACTGAGTGCCTCTTCGTAACGCTTTCCCGATTCCTGAAGTGCTTGATTGCTGTCAATCTCTTGACGAGTTTTTTGTTGGCAAAACTCAAATATCATTAACAGACTTTTCAGGATGTAATCTTCATTTTTGCTGAAGTAATCCATCAGTTTTTCAACTTTTTCTGCTAAAGTTGGCGGATTTCCCAGTTCGGAAATTGCTTCTTCTTTTGTATCTTCATAGCTCAAGTATTCAATTAACTGCTCGAACAAACTTTCTTTACTCGGGAAGTAGTGATAAAGGGTTCCTGTAGAAACTCCGATTTCTGACCCAATTTCCCGCATAGTTACTGATGAGTAACCTTTTTCGGCAAATATGTCAAAGCATTTGTTTAGTAGTTCTTTACGGTATCGATCGCGGTCAACTATTTTTGGCATGGGTGAATAGATTTTAGATTTTAGATTATCTAAAGTCTAAAATTTATTGGTCTGATAATTCTATATCGAACGTGCGATATAGTATCAATCACTACAAAATTGATTTTTTTGGTTAGCGGGTAGGATAGATCTATATCGAACAGTCGTTATATTTACTAGACCACAGAGTCGTAGAGTTTGTCAAGGGGTAGGGAAGAATTTTTTGGCCGATCGCCCTGCCAGAAATGAGACAAAATGGTAAAAGCCAACATCCATCCGCGTTCCGAAGCGCTTAAAATCCCCAATTAATATCAAAGAAGCGATCGCAGTGAGATAATTTATGAAAGTACGAACCTACAAAATCGGTAATACCCAACAAATTGTAAAACTGTTTTACGACACCGTACCATTGGAAGATGCGATCGCCAAATACAGAGCCGTGGAACCCCCTTCTACTCTGGTGAAAATTGCCCGCAGCTTGGGAATTTGCCTGGGAGAGTAACACAGAAGTTACCCAACTTGTACCTTAAAAAAGGTTCGTAGTTGCGCTTGGGCACTCCGGAGTACCCAAGCGCAACTACAAACCTACTTTTCTAGCAATTACCGCAGCAGCAATGAGGCGATCGCCTTCACTAATTCCTGGCATTCGTCCGCAGTTAACAAGTCATCAGAATTACGAACCAGACAGTTATAAATATAATGCGCCGCTTGAATTTGCTCCGGCACTTTGTAGCCTTCCCAAACTTCCTTATTGGGAATAATAAACAGCAAACTTGCCAGCATCTTTTTTTGAAGGATTAGAGAATTAGGGTGAGATTCAAACAGCACCTCGGTAGAACCCGATAAAAAGCGGCGGAGCTCAAACCCCATCGAATTTATTTCCTGCTTTAAAGCTTGTAAAAAAATATATTGATAAACCGTAATTAAGCTATAATTTTCTAAGAGAGTCTCAGCGAGTTGCTCTTGAAAAAAATCTATATCTTCACTTTGGCAGCAAAGCATATCTGGCAAAGGCAAAGCCAAAACTTCGGGATGATTGACTCGACCCCAAATGTGGGTGAGAACGTGGTCTCTACTTAAAGTCCGAAAGTCCATACTTTTAGAGCCGGCAGTTAGCTTATGAAAAAAAAGGAAAGATTAAATGATTTTCACCATAACAGATTAATTTCCCCCACACCTTCCCCTTTCACTTCTTTTAAATTACTTGTAGCTCATTTAGCAAAGTCGGGAAATCACCCGATCGGATTATCTTTGAGAGTGAGGGCGATCGAGGCACACAATCTAATTAACAGCGGAGACTCTTTATGAGAATACGAACCTACGAAATCGGTGATACGCAACAAATTGTAAAACTTTTTTACGACACGGTACACGAAGTAAACATCCGCGATTACACACAAGCACAAGTAGAGGCTTGGGCACCAGCAGATATGGATATCGAAAGTTGGACTAAAAGTTTAAGCAGTAAATTTACTTTCGTAGCAGAAGAGGGCGATCAAATTGCAGGTTTTGGGGAATTAGAAGCAAGCGGCCATATCGATCGCTTTTACTGTCATCAAGATTTTCAAAGGCAAGGAGTTGGCAGGCTAATTTTAAAACAAATTGAGTCAAAAGCCCAAGACTTAGGCATTAACAAGTTATTTACCGAAGCCAGCATTACAGCTCGACCTTTTTTTGAAAGCCAGGGATTTATTGCGATCAAAAAACAAGAAGTAGAACGCAGAGGACAAAAACTAATCAACTTTGTCATGGAAAAAAATATATAAACAACGATTTGTGTAAAATTAGATCGAAGAGTTTTACGGAGGAGTGGCGATGGTGACGGAAGCTACAAATGTGGTGGGCGGAAAGTTAGAGACTTGCTGCACGTCGCCGATGACGGGCTATTATCGAGACGGCAAATGCAATACAGGTGGTGGCGACTTTGGGGCTCACACTGTTTGTGCTCAACTGACAGAAGAGTTTTTGCAATTCACTAAATCGAATGGAAATGATCTGAGCACCCCGGTTCCCGAATTTAACTTTCCCGGTTTGAAGCCTGGGGATTGCTGGTGTTTGTGCGCTTCTCGGTGGAAGGAAGCAATGGATGCAGGAGTTGCGCCGCCTGTGGTTTTGGCTGCGACTCACGCCTTGACTTTGGAATACGTTTCTTTGGATGAATTGAAGCAGCACGCTGCTGATTTGTAGGAGGATGTTGGTGTGCGATCGCTTTTAGTCAATAAGGGCGATCGGGTTTTTCTGATGAAGAGCAAATTTATCCTTTGTAACTCAAATATTTAAGTGCGATCAGGCGTCACTGTAAAGTTTTATGGTTGAGTTTGTGGCTCCCACTTACAGATAGACTCTGGTTTGAGAGGGCAAGTTTTGGGAGCGATCGGATTTCCGCTGAGGTAGAGTTCAGTCAGTTTAGTGAAAGATGCTAGCGGTTTGATGTCGCCGATTTGATTGTTTTCGAGTGAGAGCAAAGTCAGCTTAGTCAAGGATGCAAGCGGTTTGATATCAACGATTTGATTGTTGTTGAGCCAGAGAATCTCCAGTTTAGTCAAGAATTCTAGCGGTTTAAGGTCAGCGATCTCATTCTTGTTAAGTGATAGCCCTTCCAGGTTAGTCAAGGATGCTAACGGTTTGATATCACCGATTTGATTCGAGCTAAGGTTAATCCCTTCTAGGTTAGTCAAGGATGCTAGTGATTTGATGTCACTAATCTGATTGCTGCTGAGGTCGATAAAAGTCAGTTTCATCAAAGATGCTAGCGGTTTGATGTCACTAATTTGATTGCCAGCGAGATCGATCCCTTCCAGGTTAGTCAAAGATGCTAGTGGCTTGATGTCGTCAATCTGATTGCTGCGGAGGAAAATTCCTTTCAGGTTAGTCAAGGATGCTAGCGGTTTGATGTCACTAATTTGATTTTCAATGAGGACGATTTCAGTCAGGTTAGTCAAGGATGCTAGCGGTTTGATGTCGCGGATCTGATTGTTCCCGATGTTGAGCAAAGTCAGGTTAGTCAAGGATGCTAGCGGTTTGATGTCGCTGATTTGATTGTTGTCGAGGTTGAGCAAAGTCAGGTTAGTCAAGGATGCTAGCGGTTTGATGTCGCTGATAGAACAGTCGATGAGCCGGAGAACCTTCAGGTTAGTTAAGGATGCTAGCGGTTTGATGTCGCTGATCCCTTGCTTCGTAAAGCTAATTCCTGTGATACTAGAAAGTTGGCGATCGCCCTCATCGCACTCAGTAGTTCCTGCTATTTTTAACAGCATATCAACAGTATGTTTAGCTTCGGGACTCAAAGAATCTTTGTCGCGGCACCATTCAGCAAATGTTTTGTTTCCCGATCGGACTTCTGCTGCTTTCGCCGACACTCCATTTCCAGGTAATGCTAGAAGCACACAACAAGTAAGTGCGATCGACTTTGGTAACTTCATGTGTTTGTGTGCAACTATGAGTGCCATCATCTTGTACCTCTAATTTCCACAACTGCAAAGTTTGAGCATTTAATTTCAGGGTTCCCACTTACAGATAGACTCTGGTTTGAGAGGGCAAGTTTTGGGAGCGATCGGATTTCCCTTGAGGTCGAGAATGCTCAGGTTACTCAAAGATTCCAAGGGTTGGATGTCGCTGATTTTATTGTTGCTGAGGCTGAGAAAAGTCAGGTTAGTCAAGGATTCGAGCGGTTTGATGTCGCCCACAAGATTTGTATCGAGGAAGAGCCCAGTAAGGTTAGTCAAGGATTCGAGCGGTTTGATGTCGCTGATTTGATTGTCGTTGAGGACGAGAATGCTCAGGTTAGTCAAGGATTCGAGCGGTTTAATGTCGCCCAGAAGATTTCCGCTGAGGACGAGAATGCTCAGGTTAGTCAAGGATTCGAGCGGTTTAATGTCGCTGATTTTATTGCCTCTGAGCTCGAGCGCAGTCAGGTTAGTCAAGGATTCGAGCGGTTTAATGTCGCTGATTTTATTGTCGCTGAGGCCGAGCGTAATCAGGTTAGTCAAGGATTCGAGCGGTTTAATGTCGCTGATTTTATTGTCGCTGAGGTCGAGTTGAGGCACGTTAGTCAAAGATTGTAAGGGTTTGATGTCGCTGATTTTATTGGTGTGGAGGGAGAGCGCAGTCAGGTTAGTCAAAGATTGTAAGGGTTTGATGTCGCCCAGAAGATTGTTGTGGAGTTCGAGCTCTCTCAGGCTAGTCAAGGATTCTAGCGGTTTGATGTCGCTGATTTGATTGTTTCCGAGCGCGAGCGTAGTTAGGTTAGTCAAGGATTGCAAAGGTTTGAGGTCGCTGATTTGATTGTTTCCTAGCGTGAGCCAATTCAGGTTAGTCAAGGATTGCAAAGGTTTGAGGTCGCTGATTTGATTATCGCTGAGGGAGAGACGATTCAGGTTAGTCAAAGATTGTAAGGGTTTGAGGTCGCTGATTTTATTGTTGGAGAGGAAGAGTTCCGTGAGAGTCAAAAGTTTCCGATCGGCTGCATCGCACTCAGTAGTCTCAGCTTTCTGCAGCAGAACCTCAACTGTATGTTTAGCTTCTGGACTCAAATCAGCTTTTTGGCGACACCAATCGGCAAATGTTCGTCCGTTGTTTCCCGATCGCGTTTCTGCTGCCTTGGCAGATAGTCCACTTCCAGATAATGCTAGAAGCACACAACAAGTAAGTGCGATCGACTTTTGTAAATTCCTGTGTTTCTGTGCAACTATGAGTGTCATAATCTTCTACCTCTCATTTGCCCAACTGTATAAAACAAAGACACTGCCTTAGCGTGTCCCTGCAAAACATCTATTACCAACTCTCTGAATCAGCTCACTCAGGCAACTTATACTAATTTTTAGGTGCGTTCTTTTGCCTGATATTCTGTGCCGAGCGAGGATATTTCCCCGCTGGGCAGCCTACGCAACTAATTAATATCAACTCTCACCAAATCTGTCACAACTTTCTCCAATCCAGCTATCACCTTCGCTGTCCGTTCCCAATCAACCTTATCGGGTGTATCTTGCGCCGTGTGATAGTAAGGATAGCGATAGGGAGCAGTATCTGTCACCATCACCCCTGGATAACCATGTTGCCAAAAAGACCATTGATCTGACCAACCAACACCAGGAATGCCACCCGGAATTGCTGCACCTTCCGAGGGAAATTCAGCATGGCGGCGGAAAGATGCGATCGCCTCTCTAACCAGTTTACTTGAGGATGTATTGCCAATAAATCAGATAAAATTTCCTGATGTAGGATAAAAAAGGTTTAAGGGTGCTGGATATTTCTGGCTGTTTTTGGCATCTGAGTAATAACCAATTGTTTCTAAACTGAGCATCGAAACAATTTTTTCATTACGCTCTCTGCATCTTTTGGCATAAACCAAACTCCCCATATCAGCAGTCCAGAAAAAAGGCGGTTCCTCATTCACAAACTCAACAAAACGCACAGTCTTTTCAGGCTTTTTACCTGCAAACATTCTCGCTAAAGCCAGAATCCCTGCCGCCCCAGTTGCGTTATCATTTGCCCCTGGACTCCCCACCACAGAATCATAATGTGCTCCAATTACAACTATTTCATCTGCCTTTTTTCCACCTGGAATCTCCACTTCTATGTTATAATAAAATTTATCATCAATTTTATATCCTTGGCGTTCAACTTTATAGCCAGCAGCTTGAAATGATGCTTCGAGAAAGTCAGCAGCTTCTCCAAGTTTTTGATATTGTATAAAGTGGCGCTCTCCGATTTCACCAGAGAGCTTTTCCACATCGCGCTGTAAAGCATCTCGGAGCGAGATTTCCTGTGCTGTTAAAGGGGGAATTGTCCCGTTGTAGCTTTTCCCTGGCATTGCAATCATACTCAACCATATCCCACTAATCAGACTAATTAATATCGTAGTAAGGATAGCCAGTCTAGTTAACGTTCTGCGATTCCATAATTCGATTGTTCCCCATTGCATTTGTTTTCTATCTTTGGCTATCCTTGAGTATCAGGGTGCGTCAGTTAGCATTATTTTTTCTATAATCCAACAACTCCTGACTGACGCACCCTACAAGTTTACACATCTGGCAACTTATACTGCCCCACAATCCGCTTAGCATATTCCGGCACATGAGCCTCTAATTTCTCCGGGTAATTGCGCTTCACGTACAGATAATTGCGAGTGAAATGAGAATCAATTGAAAACCGAGCATATTCCAAGCCCTTCGGCCCAATTCTCTCAATAAATACTCCCATTAACTTCGCCGCCCACATCGGCAAAGTCACTCCTTTTTCATAAGCCGGAATGCTTTGCTGAACGGCTTCTTTTCGGTTTCCCTTAGACATCACCGGCTGAGTATTTAACTGATCCGTTACCAAATCTAACATTTCTTGCCCGGTGTCATTTCGCACCACAATCCACTGCCAGCCAAAGGGTGCGCCCATGTAGCCCACAACTAAATCTGCTAAAGAATTCACATAATCAAAACAGCTCAAACAAGAAGGAGCAAAAACATCTTTCAATTCCTTAGTATTCAAGCCAAAAAACGGCACTTTTTCTTCCGAACCATCTTCGTGTTTGAAGTGAACGTTAAAGTCTTGCATAAACTCGTAAGAAACCACTGTTTCAGGAGATCTGCTAGTCGTATCTAGGAATTTCTGCAAGCCTGCACGGCTGACATTATCCACGCAGGGAGTTCCCAAAACGTATAGCTTCTCTAAACCGAGTTGTTTCTCGACTGTTCGCAAAGCTTGAATTTGACAGCCGACGCCAATTACTAACAGCCGCTTCATCCCTGATTGTTCGATTTGTTCTAATACTGAAAGATTGGGAGAGAGAGTGGGTTTGTTGACTTTTGCTGCCAAAATTTCGGCGCGATTTCTAGCAATAATCGGCATCGGCTGAAAGCGGTCTTCTTTAGTATTTTGGACGCAAACAACGCCTTCTACAATTCCTTTTTCGAGCATTTCAATGGCAATTGTGCTGACAATTCCCGTCCACTGAGCGCCCTCGATCGGCTCTTTTTTCCGAGCCGCCATCATATTTTGACTGACTCCGAAATACCAATCGTCGGGATTGTCGAGATTGCGCGATCGCCCGTGAATCTCTTCTTCTAATTCCGCGATATGCTGTGTTAAGAAAGCACAAGATTCCTTGACATAATGGATGTAATATGTATCGCACAAACCGCACTCGCTGCAAAGTTCTTTAGCGGGGCGGCGGCTACCCGGTTTGAGGGCCTTGGATTTTTGGTGTTTAGTAGAATCTGTTGCGGTCATCTAAATTGCTAATTTTATCGAGATATGGCTTTTGTTAGGATATCACAGCAATTTCCGCTGATTTACCTCTTTTATTCTTTCTTTCAGTCCCGGCAGGCGGACGCAAGCTTGTGCGGAAGCAAATTCGGTTCGCCCGAAATTGACGGTTTTCAAAGCTTAAAAAATATTAGTCAGGACTTACCTAGGTTGCGCTAGAAACCCAGTTTCTGGCTGAATACCTCACTGTTAAACCTAAGATTTAGGGTAAAACCGGGTTTCTGTGTGTAGTGTTGGTAAAAAAAATCGGTTTCAGAGCAGCGCAGTGCATCCACGAGTGTTGGTGTAAGTCCTATTAGTATCAATCCGGATCGAGCAGGCGATCGGACGAATACATTGCCAAATAAAGCTATAAAAAAATGGTAAAAATATTTGTGACAACAGCCCTCGCTGGCATCATGATGAATCTCGCAATTTCGAGCTTAGGATTTGCTGCTTTAGTTCGTCCTGTTCCCGCTATGAATCAAACTGTTGCGACTCTAGAAAGAATGCTCAGTGCGACACAAAAGTCGGCGGCGCTGAACTATTCGCGCCTGGGGATTGGCGGCGTTCGGTTGGGGATGGCTGTAGAAGAGGCAAAACGTAAGTTGGGAAAACCGCAGCGCGACGAAACTAAACCTGCTGGGCCTGTCATCGGCGGCAAGATTCGCACGCTAACCTACTCAGGATTGACGGTAACTGCATGGGATGGCAAAGTTTATTTGATTTCTGCTACCAAGCCCAAGTTCGTGACAATTGATGGTGTGAAGGTAGGAGATAACAGCCAAAAAGTTGTTAAAACTTACGGTTATGGGTCGCAATCTGTGCAGGGTGGAGTGACTCGGTTGACTTACAGCAATGACCAAAAGGCTTCTAATTTGATTGTGGAAATTAAGGGCGATCGCGTGCAAAAGATTATTGTGAGCACGCAGCTAAACTGAAATATTAAACAACAGTACAAAAGTCCCGGTTCACAAGTTTGTAGTAAGGACTTTATTCCTGATTTATGAGTTTTTTTAGCTCTTCGGTGAGTTGACAGGAGGGCTTTTTCCTAATGTGCGTGAAGCGTAGCTATCCCGTAGGGAATCGCCCGCGTCTCCTTAATCCTCTTCATCCTCATCCGACAATTTTCCCATTTCCTCAGCAACTAGCGTCTGAAAATCCTCTCCGCAGTGAACGTTGAGATGAATTGCAGCACTCAGAAACTCTGCTAGAATTTCAGCTTTTTGTCGATCGCTCAAATCAGGTAACTGAAGCTGGTGGATTAAAGTAATCACATTTTGACACTCAGTACCCAATTCATCAATTAACGTTCTTAGTGTAGAATTAGTTACAGAAATTGTCCGATCGCTAACTTGCATCTTTATTTACCCAATCGTTTTAAAGCTTGCTGAATTCCTTTCTCAAAAGTTCGAATTTCACTTTCCCAATGCCGGATTAAGCCTTCATCGGGAAAATCCTTCTCCTATTCCAGTCTAATCTTTTCTTCATGTTCTGCAATCCGCTTGTTCAACGAACGAAGAGCTTTTTTGTGATTTTTATTCCCCATAGAGTCTCACACCCATAAAAAAAGTAGAGGTGCGATCGCGATCGCATCTCTACAAAAATTATAAATAAGGTGCACATTGTGCACCCTACAAATTAGCTGTTCTGGGGAACAGGAGCACTCGGTGCTCCAGAAAAAGTCGGCGCTGGTACAGAATTACTCGGTGCACCAGTCTTAGCCCGCTTTTTGATCAAGATTGGCTTAACGCTGTTTTCTGCACCAATCGGGGGATCTTCTTGTTGAGCGTAATCCGCGCCCATCCAAGCAGGACGGCTTTGATCGAAAGCCATTTGCAAAGCAGCAGCGGCGATCGCGTGGGAGTCGTACTCCTCGGATAACTGAGATACCAGAGGCAAGAAAGATGCCATCCGTTCGCCAGCCAAAGCTTCGCGAACTTTACCCTGCATCTTTTCCAACTGACGTGCTTCAATTTGCGCCCGTGTCGGAATGTTTCGCACCGTCAAGCTCGATCGCACGTGGCGTTCAATCAAGCGCAGTTTGCGGCGATCGACCGGTTGAATCAGCGTAATCGCCGTTCCTTCGCGGCCTGCCCGGCCCGTGCGTCCGATCCGGTGAACGTAGCTTTCCACACTGTCGGGCAAATCGTAGTTAATCACGTGAGTCAAGTGGTCCACGTCCAAACCCCGCGCCGCAATATCAGTCGCCACTACCCAGCGCACCTGACATTGGCGGAACCGATGCAGCAAGCGTTCCCGCTGTGCCTGATTCAAATTACCGTGATACTCATCAACGCTGTGACCTGCTGCTTGCAGTTGGCTGGTGAGTTCTGCAGCCGACTGCCGAGTCCGCACAAAGATCAGTGCAGATTCCGGGTCTTCCATTTCTAAAATTGGCTGTAGGGCTCTTGCCTTCGACCAGCCGCGGGGAATCATGTACACGCCTTGGCTGATGCGCTTTGGCGTTGCTTTTGGCTGTTCTACGGTGACGTTGACTGGGTTGTGCAAATGCCGCGCCACCAATTTCCGAATGGAAGGTTCCATCGTCGCCGAGAAAAATGCCGTTTGACGTTCTTTTGGTGCAGCATCCAAGATTTTTTCCACATCTTGAATAAAGCCCATGCTCAGCATTTCGTCAGCTTCATCCAAAACCAGCCACTTTACCTTGTCTAGTTTCAGGCTGCCACGGCTGAGCATATCCAATATGCGTCCGGGTGTACCGACAACGACGTGCACGCCGCGCTTCAAACGCTGCATTTGACGATCGATGGATTGACCCCCGTACACTGTCAGAACTTGCAGAGAGCGACCCACTTTTACCGGGCCGTCGTTGCTGATGCCACTCAAATCACGGATGGCTTCAGTTACTTGCATCGCCAATTCGCGAGTCGGCGTCAGCACCAGTGCTTGCACCGCAGTTACATCTAAATCAATCCGCTCCAAGATGGGCAACGAGAATGCTGCCGTTTTGCCTGTCCCTGTTTGGGCTTGACCCACAACGTCGCGACCTGCTAGCAAGTGCGGAATTGCTTGTACTTGGATGGGAGTAGGTTCTGTAAAGCCTAGTGTTTCCAGATGGAGAACGAGTTCTTCCGAAAGACCTAAGCCTTCAAACAATAAATTCATTAATGCTCCTAATAACGAGTCTTAGCCTTCTAAGTTGCCCAACTCGGATGCGGATTTCTGCTCGGCGGCAGGAACTCATAAGAGTTCTTTATGGTGCTGCGCCTGCGCGCACCTTCTTAAATAGCAATCGAGTATAGGGCAGCTCCGTCGATGGTGACTAAATTTACCAATTCGACAGCCGTCTTTGATTTTGTGACATCACCGATACCAACCGCCAGGGGTCGGGTTATAGGCTTCCAACATTCTTAAAACAGGACATTGGACTTCCTTTGAGGTACTTGCAAGCTTTCCCTCTTAGGCATTTTATAGTGAGGATCATGACCAGCCCCACTTCACTACTCATGTAGTAACAGGTTGTTTGGTTCAGGCGCTATCCCGCAATCCGTCGCCTGCGGGATTGAGCGGGGGATGGGGCGACCGTTACCGCCTATCCATCTCAACACTCTTTCGGGATACCGTTGTGGTGTAGGGCGGACGGCGAAGCAATCTCAAATTATCCCCGCTTATTTCTGGCTTGTTACTATCATAACTCTTTACATTCAGAAACAAAACATTAAATTCGTTAAAATTTTCCGATCGTTCTGTAGAGATAACCGCACCCCGAGGGGGAGCGTCGATTGCAGCCAGAGGCTAATAAAGGTTTATAACCCTTTGCTACCTATCTTTGCACAATATTGTACAAACCGTTACTTTTGCTGCACAATCCGCTAATCATTTTTGGCGGGTGTCCGGTTTTTGTTCGCCACACCGCCGATCGCGACAGTTCCAGCAAAACTTACACTTGACCCCGCCCAGCACCGGATACAGTGCCACGTCAACTCATGAGGGTCGATCCCACAATTTTAGACAAAAGATCGACCTCCCAGATGAGTCTGTGCAGTCAATCTAAAATCTAAAATCTAAAATCTAAAATCGACTTGACCGTAGAGGTCGTAGACATCTGCACCAGTAATTTTCACAGATACGATTGAACCCAGCCGCGCTTCTCCTGTGACGTAGACGAGTCCATCTACTTCTGGGGAAAACCGAGCGGATCTACCAATCAACTCGCCTGTCTCTGGTTGTTCTTGTTCTATCAGGACATCAACTACCTGACCGACAGACTCTTGATTCTTCTTCAATGATATAGGTTGTTGTGCCGCCATTACCGAATTGCGCCGCATTTCCATTATTTCTGCAGGTATTTGCTGGGGCAAGCTGAAGGCTGGGGTTCCTTCTTCTGGCGAAAATACGAAAACTCCTACGTGATCGAATTCGTGGCGCTTGACAAATTCCAGCAAGTGTGCTGCGTGTTCGTCGGTTTCGCCGGGGAAGCCGACAATAAAAGTTGTTCGCATCACGGCGCCGGGAAGTGCTGCTTTGAGCCGATCGACTATAGCATCATTAATCCCAGCTTGAAAAGGCCGATTCATCGCCCGCAGAATTTCGGGATGGGAATGTTGCAGGGGTAAATCCAAATACGGCAAAACGTTGGGCGTTTCGCGGATGGCTGCGACAACTTGCGGAGTCAAACCTGTAGGATAGGCGTAGTGCATCCGAATCCAAGGTACATCTACTTCACCCAAAGCGCGAAGCAGTTCGGCTAGTTTTGGTTCGCCATAAATATCTTTGCCGTAGTTGGTGGTAATTTGAGAAATTAAGATAATTTCCTTTACCCCTTCCGATGCCAATTGCTTAGCTTCAGCGACGATTGATTCGATCGTGCGCGATCGTTGATTTCCGCGCAAGTGCGGGATAATGCAAAATGCACAGCGATAGTCGCAGCCTTCTGCTATTCGCAGATACGCGACACCTTCCGATGTTGTGCGGTAGCGGGGAGTAGTTTCGTCAGCGATGTAAGTAGGTTCTGAGGAGACGAGGGAAACTCGATCGCCCTTTTCCACCTGCTGCATAACATCGACGATTTTATGATAGTCGCCCGTGCCGACAATTGCGACTGCTTCGGGCAATTCGTCCAGCAATTCCTGCTGAAAATGCTGTGCCATGCAGCCGGTGATGACTACTTTTTTATTAGCTTCTGCCAATTCTACCAAGGTGCGGACCGACTCTTCTCGCGCAGCTTGGATAAAACTACAAGTATTGACTACAACATAATCGGCTAATTCTTCATTAGAATCCACTTGATAGCCCGCTTGAGCCAGCAAGCCAATCATGTGTTCGGTATCGATGCGATTTTTTTCGCAGCCGAGGTGAGTAAATGCGATCGTTGGCTTCGTTGCCATGCAGTAATATTTTTTGTTGCGCTATTTCTAAGAACGTTTTATGATATCACACAATTTGACAACTTGCAATGTGTAGGTAAAATCTCTGAATAGCTTTTACTTTATTTGATATCCTTTTGATACCCGATCGCCGTATTCGTTCTAGCCTGGCTCAGTTGCAGGCAGACCGGCTCGAAAAATCTGCTCGACAGTCAACCTCAACTCTGGGAAGGCCAGCGACTCAACTATGTCATCTCCCCAAAACTGGCTGATTTGATATTCCCCATCAACTAACTGGTAAACCGAGATAGTAGGTTGTTTCGGATTGCCAATGAAGCGTCTGCCGCCCAAAGCAGCATAATCCACAACCCAATATTCCGAGATACCCAGTCTTTCATAATCGGCTACTTTAACCAGGTAATCATCTTGCCAGTTCGTGCTGACTACTTCTACAGCCAGTCGCACCGAAGACCCCATCGTGATGATGGATTCTTTTTTCCAGCGTGGCTCGTTTACAAGTGCGGTTCTGTCTAAGACTATTACGTCTGGCTGATAACCTGCCTCGTCACGGGAAAGCTTGAGTAGGCAGTCACCTGGAATTGAGTAGGGTAATTGCAGTCGCCTGATTTCAAAATTGATTTCACTGGAGATGAAACCCGTAACGTCGGAATGGTCGCCGGTTCCTAAAGGCATTTCAACAATTACTCCATTGTGTAGTTCGTACTTATGGACAGAGTTCTCTGGATACCAAGCAACGAACTCATCAAACGTGATTGTTTTGGATATGGTTTGGATCATGTTGTGGTTTCCTCTGTCTGGTGATTAGTAGGCCGAAAGCTCAAAGATGGCACAAGACATAACAGGAGTTTACTGTCATTCCTTGACAAATAGGAGTGTCGCTGCTGTTAGCACGATCGCCCGTCCTGAGAGAACAGCCCCTGGTACAAAACGCAGATTTGTCAAAAAATTGGTGTCCTTTTGTGCCCCATTTGATATCCTTTTGATACGCGATCGCGGTATTTGTTCTAAGTCAGCTTAGTTGGGGGCAGACCGGCTCGAAAAATCTGTTCGGCAGTCAACCTCAATTCTGGGAACGCCAGCGAATCAACTGTGTCATCTCCCCGAAACTGGCTGATTTGATATTCCCCATCAACTAACTGGTAAACCGAGATAGTAGGTTGTTTCGGATTGCCAATGAAGCGTCTGCCGCCCAAAGCAGCATAATCCACAACCCAATATTCCGGGATACCCAGTCTTTCATAATCAGCTACTTTTACTAGGTAATCATCTTGCCAATTGGTGCTAACGACCTCTACAGCCAATCGTACAGAAGTACCCATCGTGATGATGGATTCTCTCTCCCAGCGCAATTCGTTTACCAGCGCCACTTCGTCTAAGACAATCGCATCGGGCTGATAGCCTGCCTCATCACGAGTGGGTTTAAGCAGGCAGTCACCGGGGATAAAGTAAGGCAATTTCAGCCGCCTGATTTCTGCGCTGATTTCGTCCCTGGTAAACCCTGTCACACGGGAATGGCGGCCGGTTCCTAAAGGCATTTCAACAATTACTCCATTGTGTAGTTCGTACTTCTGGACAGAGTTCTCTGGATACCAAGCAACGAACTCATCAAACGTGATTGTTTTGGATATGGTTTGGATCATGTTGTGGTTTCCTCTGTCTGGTGATTAGTATGCGGAAAGCTCAAATATTACACAAGGACTTTCGGTAACGATACCGGTAAGACTTGACATAGGAAGTGAAGTCTGCTACAATTTTGCGTCCACAATTTCAAAAGACCGATCGCGCCGATCGACTGAATCTGAAATCAGTATCTGGGCGATCGACCTCAAGATATCAAATGGGTTCTATAAATTTTGATTGTATCGTATTTTTAAATTAGGCTGGAAATACCAAAGATAAATCCAGAGACAATTCGGAAAAACCCGGAATTACAACAGTCTCATTGTGCAGAACAACTCGTTTGACTCGATAATTGAAATCACCTTGTCTTTTTTGATAAGGTTCGCTGTAGATTTCCAGTTGATTATCAACCAAATTAAATATCCAATAATTAGGAATCCCAGCTTCAGCATAGAGAGATAACTTAGTTCTCTGGTCATACTTTAAAGTAGAATCCGAAACCTCAATTACCAACAAGATATCCGCCGACTCCGGGTGAGAAGATGAATAACGATCGGCTCGATTTCTGGCGATAACAACATCAGGTTCAGGTTCGCTATCAGCAGACAAAATAATTGGCTCTTGACCGCGGACGATCGCTCTTTTCCCCACCAGCGAGTACAATTCTCCAAACACCAGCGAATTACAAACAGAGTGAAGCGTACCTTTAGCAGCCATTTTAAGAATTTCTCCGCGAATCAATTCTACTCGCTCCTCGGTGCCGAAAAATCCCAGTTCTCCCAAACGGTGATATTCTTTGATCGAGAATCGTTTCGCAGTTACAACAGTCATCGCTTTTGTTACCTACAGGTGCTAAAAGTACGCAATTGACTCAAATTTATATCCCCAGACTGCTAGCCCAACTTACGAGGGGATTTGATCCGACGATACATCAGGGGCGATCGCCAGATTTGCTTCGCCCGAAAGCACTTGAGTAGCAGATCCACTAGCTAAGTGACCGTAAGAGTGTGTTCCCAAACCCTTAACTTGGCGCATCAAAGTGCCCATTTCCAAAGCACTCATCGCATAATTCCAGCCCAAATTGCTTTTAATTCCAGCCCTTTCCAAAGCTTGCTGCATCGTGTCAGTCGTCACCACCCCAAAAATCACCGGCACTCCTGTCTGAAAAGCAGCAGCAGCAATTCCCTTAGCAACCTCACCAGCCACAAAATCGAAATGAGGAGTTTGGCCCCGAATTACCGCACCCAGACAAATTACCGCATCGTAGCGGTGAGAAAGAGCAGCTTGGCGGGCCACTAAAGGAATCTCAAAACTTCCCGGAACCCAAAAAAAGTCCACCTGAGAGCCATGAGGATTAATATCAACCCCGTGGCGTTTCAAACAATCTTGACATCCCTCCAAAAGTTTGTTAACCACCAAATCGTTAAAACGACCGATGACAATAGCAAATCGCAAAGATTCGGTGTGAGTAAAAGTTCCCTCGAAAACAGTCATAGTGCTGTACTTTAGATTTTAGGTTTTAGATTTTAGATTTTTGTTTGTGAGAAGGCAAAAGTCAGAAAGCAGCAGCATCTCATCTGAATCTCAAGTGCAAAAACATACAGGGTCGCGCGGTCTGGAAAATTCCTAGCTTCTGCCGAATGCCTTTCAATCGCTGGTGAATGCCTTCATCCTTCTATCTTTTACCTTCTTTATTCGATAAACTTGGGTGAAATTAAACGACTAAAAAGTTCAATACACCCACTGCAATAACCAGCAAAAACCAGAGGCCAGACCCGGCATAAATTAGGGATTTAGACTGATTCCAGTTTTGGGGAGAGGCATAAGCAACTGGCACGCCAACGACCATCACAAAAGACAGCAGTACCAGACCCAGTAAAACCACTTGAAACAGAATTGATAACATCTTTTCTCCTTTCGATATAACCGTGCGTTGTTGAGAAATAATTTCCCTGACCGGGAAAATTATTCCAAATTATAGTTTTTGACTGCGCTCAAAAACGGATACAAGCCCGCGACTTAAGTCGTGAGAGGCCCAAGATTTTAGACCCTAGTTCAAGCTCCCAGATTCATCTGTGGAGTAAATCTAAAATCTAAAATCTAAAATCTAAAATCGACTGACAGTTTCCCGATAGTCGATCGAGAGATTGTCGGTTGATTGATACGAAAGAACCCGTGCAAATTCGGGCGTTGCGCGAACAGGCGTCAGCGGCTCTTGAGATTTTTATCAATTTTATCATTGTTCGTTACAGCACAGAAAACTGGAAAGGTTAAGTTAAAGCCCGATCGCCCGGTTTCCGAGGGCGAGAAATTGCTACTGTTTGAGTTAGAGATGCGGGAGTTTCGGCTATGGACTTAGTTTTGTGCCACACAACAGCAGATTTTGACGCCTTGGGGGCGGCGGTGGGACTTTGCGTGCTGCGCCCCGGTAGCAGGATCGTATTGACGGGCGGGTGTCATCCGACAGTGCGGGATTTTTTGGCGCTACACCGCGACGAGTACCCACTGATTGAACGCCGATCGGTCAATCCGCAACGAATTCGATCGATTACTATAGTTGATGCCTCAGGGCGCGATCGTTTGGGAAAAGCCGCCGAGTGGCTGGATTTGCCACAAGTGAGCGAAATTGCTGTTTTCGACCATCACCTACAGGCCGATTTAGACATTCCCGCTACTGTTACGCATATCGAAGCAGTCGGAGCCACCACGACATTAATTGTCGAAAAGCTCAAAAATCAAGCAGAAAACAGCGACACACCATTCCGCCTTCTGCCTTCGGAAGCAACAGTCATGGCCCTCGGCATCCACGTCGATACAGGTTCCCTCACCTTTGAAGGCGCAACTGCGCGAGATGCAATCGCTTTGGCCTGGTTGATGGAACAGGGAGCGAGTTTGGGGGTAATAGCTGAATATGTAGAACCCGGTTTGTCTCCTCAATTGCAAGATTTGCTCCCAGAAGCGCTGAATAATTTGCGATCGGAAACTTTGCACGGTTACAGCGTAGCCTGGGTGCTGCTATCTACTGAAGCTTACGTTCCGGGGCTTTCTTCGCTGGCTTCTCGCTTGCTTGATTTAACTGAAACCGATGCTCTGCTGTTAGGCAATGTTTATAAATTTGGCGAAAACGAAAACAACCGCAACATCGCTCCCGAATCGGCAGTTTCCAATCGATTAACTATTATCGGTCGATCGCGCATCGAAGGAACAAACCTCAGTGAATTGTTCAAACCCCTCGGCGGCGGAGGCCACGCCCGCGCCGCTTCCCTCGCCACCCGCGATGTTGACCCCCTGCTGACTTTAAATCAGTTAGCTGAGGAACTCAAAACTCAAATTCCCCACCCTCCCACAGCCCGCGAATTAATGTCGTCTCCAGTGCGGAGCATTCGCCCGGAAACATCGGTAGGGGAAGCTCACCGTATACTCCTACGTTACGGACATTCGGGGCTTTCTGTGGTCGATGCGGGCGATCGACTCGCCGGCATTATCTCGCGCCGCGACATTGACATTGCCCTGCACCACGGTTTCAGTCACGCCCCGGTGAAGGGTTACATGACTCCGCAGCTAAAAACGATCGCCCCGGATACCTTGCTGCCAGAAATTGAATCTTTAATGGTGACATACGATATCGGGCGCTTGCCAGTATTGGAAAACGGCCAACTGGTGGGAATTGTTACCCGGACTGATGTGTTGCGGGAATTGCACCAGCAAAAAGCGCGAGACAGGGGAAGCAATGCAGAATTTTCTAATTGTCCCGTGCCCGAATCGGTTGAGCAGTTGTTGCGATCGCGCATCAGTCCCGAATTATGGCAGTTATTGTCGATCGCCGCCAATATTGCCCAAAATCGCGGCTGGCAACTTTATATTGTGGGTGGAGCAGTCCGGGATTTACTCTTAGCCACGGATGATACACTGGCGCTAACAGATATCGATTTGGTTGTGGATGGAAAGTGCGGTTCCGACGATTCCGGTGCTGGTGTCGAGTTAGCTTCCTCGCTGCAAAAACTTTATCCCGAATCGCGTTTGGACGTTCACGGTCAATTTCAAACCGCCGCGCTTTTGTGGCACAAAGACTCTGCTTTCGGCTCGCTTTGGGTGGATATCGCTACGGCTCGCACTGAATTTTACCCTTATCCGGCTGCAAATCCTGAAGTTGAAGCGAGTTCAATTCGCCAAGATTTGTACCGCAGGGATTTTACAATTAATGCGCTGGCTGTGCGGTTGGGTGTTCCTCGCAGTGGCGAATTGTTAGACTTTTTTTGCGGTTTGCTGGACTTGGAATCGAAGCAAATTCGAGTTTTGCACGCCAATAGTTTTATCGAAGATCCGACGCGAATTTATCGCGCTGTGCGGTTTGCGGTGCGGTTGGGGTTTGAAATTGAGCCGCAGACGGAAGGATACATCCGCAACGCTTTGGCCAGCGGGATTTATTACCGAATTCAGGGGGAAAACGGCCGAGCTCCGGCTTTGGAAACTCGACTGAAAAGCGAATTGAAATACATTTTGCAAGCTCCTTACTGGAAAGTTGCTTTGCAAATGCTGGGAGATTTGCAGGCTTTGCGCTGCATTCATCCTAGTTTGGAGTTGGATCGGGAGTTGTGGCGGCAACTGCGTTTGCTCGATCGGTGTTTGAATGGAAGAAGAAGGAAGAAGGAAGAAGGAAGAAGGAAGAAGGAAGAAGGAAGTTCGGCAACGGATTATGTAGCGGATGTAACGGATGTAACGGATGTAACGGATGTCAGGAAGAAGGAAAAAGGAAGAAGGAAGGAGGAAGAAGGAAGAGACAATTCCCTATTCCCCATTCCCGATGCCCAATTCCCGATGCCCAATTCCCCATTCCCCATTATCAATATTCCCGATTGGCAGATGCGGCTGGAAGTTTTGATAGCTTATTTAGCACCGGAATATCGCGGCAAGGTGGCTGCAAATCTTCAGTTACCTGCTGACAGCATTAAGCGGTTGGAAGTTTTGGAAGCCGGAAAGAACGAGTTAGCAGAGAATTTACCTAAGTGCGAGTTGCCGAGTCAATTGGTGCTGCTGTTGAGAAATTATGAGTTGCCGGTGTTAATTGCGATCGCCCTGCAAAGTCCGCGAAGTGCACGCCGCCAAATTTGGGAATATCTCACCAAATGGGCGAATGTTGAGCCGCCTTTGAATGGTAACGATTTGAAGGCTTTGGGTTATAAGCCGGGGCCTGGGTTTAAACGAATGTTGGATGATTTGTTGGCGGCGAAGTTGGATGGCGATTTGGGCGATCGGCCTGCTGCTATCTCTTTCTTAGCACAACGTTATCCTCAAACTTAGTAAGGTGCGTCAGCAGCGCGTTATTATTGATATAATAGATTAGCTAATTGCTGACGCACTCTACTAAAATTTAAGTTTTCAATCCTAAACAGCCTAACCAGGCGATCGCACATTATTGATATTTCGAGAATTAAGGTGAAGAAACATCACGCTCCTGCTTTAATCGCAATTGTCCTTTACAAAACATTTTTTGCTTCCCTCTTGGCAGTAACTTCGATTGCTTTGCTTTTTGCATTGAAAAATCATCAACTCTTAGAAAATATTTCGCAATCTTATTTGTTGGAAACCAAACTAAAAATTATTGAATTTATCTTAGAAAAACTTCTAATTCTAAACCCTCACAAATTATTTTTGGGGGGACTTGCCGCAGCACTTTATGCAACTTTAACTGCTGTTGAAGCCGTTGGTTTGTGGTACGAAAAAGACTGGGCAACAATCTTAGTTTTAGTGCTGGTAAGCATCAGTATACTCCCTGAAATATATGAATTAGTTCACGGAGTCACGGTACTTAAGTTAGCGGTATTTATCACAAATGTAGCCATCTTATGGTATTTGCTCCACCATTGGCCGAAGCATGGTAAAGGAGCTTAAAGTTTTGATTGTTCAGAGGAAACTCACTTGATTTTATAAATGTCAGCATTTTCCATTTTAATTTCATAAAACGGCCGCTCAGTCAAATAAAAACCTCAATCTTTACAAAAATTTTGTGATTGTAAAGATTCGATAAAGCTACGAGGGGTTATACCCCCTATGAGTTATACTGACATATATATAGATGCACCCTGATGGCTTTCCCGTTCCACAAGAGCGGGATTTTTATTGGAAAAATATAGTATTAAGTTTTAAGAATCCTGGTGGAGATAGAATTGGTGGACAATTTCAATAAAACGATCGTAGCCACGGTCATCACTACAATTGCCACTAATGGCGAAGGCAGCGCTTTCGTGAAGCGAGGCAGAATAAACAAGCCAATATTTGCTCCTAGTTCTTTTAGTCGTGAAATCTACCGTCAACGTAACATTGTTGAACGTGCTATCAACCGACTCAAACAATTTCGCCGTATCGCAACTCGATAGGAGAAGTTGGCCGCAAATTATACAGCCATGATTACGATCGCCTGCGTTCTGTTGTGGTTATAGTTTGAAAACACGCCCTAGGCGGTCTGGCTGGCTGCAAGCGGTTGTGAGGGTGGGAACTGCCAAGAGTAGGATAGAGCCTATTCCTTTAGCATGAGGTCACTTATTCAAACAATTGTTATACTACAAAATGTAGTAACTCGTCGAAGGCTCACAGAAATTCTACCTTTTATGATTGTGGGTGATTTAAGAGAACGCAGTCCTCCCGTGATTTTCACTACTAAGTAGAACGGTTGGTGTTTGGCGTCGGGATATTTCCTCTAGTTCAGAGTTTTTAACTCTACTTAAAGGAAATATTATGCCGAAATTTAAAGTCCGAAGAACCGCTAAGTTTAACAAAAAATTCAAACGCCTTTCCGAGCTGGGACGGAAAAGGTACAGGAAAACTTTAGGTTTATTGGAAAATCCTGCACATCACAGTCTCAACACTCATTCTTATGAGGAAAAAGGTAAAGGTGTTAAAGTTTCGTATACCAGTATGAGAGAACGAGTTTTTTGGAAAATGGAGGGGACGACTATTTGGGTTACTGATATTGGTTCGCACTAACCTAGGTTAGCTACTTATACTTATTTATTATTTCTGAGCTAGAGTAAATTTTACCGATAGCAAACACCTAAAACTTGATGATAAAGACCCTACCAGATTAAGGACTGATAGGGCTTTTTTTTTGTAGATAGGTTAAACAGAGGCGGGTGCTAAAAGTCACCAACGACGAACTTGTTGAATCGCCTCACAGGTGCTATTAATTGAGGTGGAGTTACTGTATTCCATACTTGAAGCCGTGGGTCACTATATCGCTACAAGAACGAACCGAATCAGCCTGCTGACGCTCGCCCATCAGTGCCCACCCTAACTATTGCCCTGCGATCATTACCTTCTTTGTCACTTAAGCAGTGTATTGGTCAGTTGCGGGTAACGAATGTGAGTTATAAAACAATTAAAAACCCGGTTTCTTCTTAAAGAAATCGGGTTTTTGAAATCCATGGTGAAGCGCGATTTGCTTTCTAAACTATTCGGAAAATAAAAGGGTAGCGGTAAGGTTGGTTGGGATTTTGCAAAACCTGGAGGATAGCCATTATTGTCAGTCCCCAGTGCAGCAGATAACCTAGGGGCACTAAGATAAAACCAGCAAGACCGAAAGTGACGACAGTTAACACCACAATTACGGTGCTGTACAGCCATACATTCAGGTGAAAATTGATGGCTTCTGTGGCATTTTCTTTGACAACGGGGTCATCTGATACTAACAATACAGCGATCGGTGCTCCGATCGAGAACAGTAACGTACTGAAAAAAATCGCCCCGTGGCACACCAGTGATAGCAGCTTCCGCTTGTCGGAATCGTACATATTAGTTTTCTTCCCTTGACTTTACTGATAATTTTACCTTTAATAGCAACTGTAGCACAGGCTATAATGGCGATCGGGTGATGATTCCCCTACCTAATTTGTGATGACAACAGAACTCGAAACTGAACTGCTAACTGCTGTTGAGCGCCGGCGCAACTTTGCTATTATCTCGCACCCCGACGCGGGTAAAACTACTTTGACAGAAAAGCTGCTGCTGTACGGAGGTGCAATTCACGAAGCAGGTTCTGTGAAAGCGCGGCGGGCCCAGCGACACGCTACCTCTGACTGGATGGCGATGGAACAGCAGCGGGGAATTTCTATTACTTCTACTGTTTTGCAGTTTGAGTATAAAAAATATCACATTAATCTGCTCGATACTCCAGGACACCAAGATTTTAGCGAAGATACTTATCGCACTCTGGCGGCGGCTGACAATGCAGTGATGCTTGAGGATGCTGCTAAGGGTTTGGAACCGCAAACTCGGAAGTTATTTGAAGTTTGTAAGCTGCGAAGTTTGCCTATTTTTACTTTCTTTAATAAGCTCGATCGCCCTAGCAGAGATCCTTTAGATTTGTTGGACGAAATTGAGAAGGAATTGGGGTTGCAGACTTATCCGGTAAATTGGCCCATAGGTACGGGCGATCGCTTTAAAGGCGTTTTCGATCGCAGAGGGCGCAAAATTCACTTATTCGAGCGGACTCAACACGGTTCTCGCGCTGCTGTTGATACCGTCATCGAATTGGGCGATCCGCGCATTGAAGATTTGTTGGAACAAGACCTTTACTATCAGCTCAAAGAAGAGTTAGAACTGCTGGATGAGTTAGGAACTGAACTTGATTTAGACTTGGTTCGGGCGGGAAAAATGACGCCTGTTTTCTTTGGCAGCGCGATGAGCAATTTTGGGGTAGAGCTGTTTTTAGATGCGTTTTTAGATTACGCTATGAAGCCGATCGCCCGCAAGAGCAGCGCCGGAGACTTGCCGCCAACTTATGAAGATTTTACGGGGTTTGTGTTTAAATTGCAAGCGAATATGGACCCGAGACACCGCGATCGGGTGGCTTTTATTCGGGTTTGTACGGGCAAATTTGAAAAGGACATGAACGTGACTCACGCTCGCAGTGGCAAAACGGTGCGTTTGTCAAGACCTCAAAAGTTATTTGCTCAGGATCGGGAGTCGATCGAGGTTGCGTATCCAGGCGATGTGATCGGTTTGAACAATCCGGGAGTATTTGCGATCGGCGATACTATTTACACCGGCCAAAAACTCGAATATGAAGGGATTCCCTGTTTTTCTCCTGAACTTTTTGCTTTTTTGAGAAATCCCAATCCTTCTAAGTTTAAGCAATTCCGCAAAGGCGTTTCGGAGTTGCAGGAAGAAGGCGCAGTGCAAATTATGTACTCGGTTGATGAGGCGAAACGGGAGCCAATTTTGGCGGCTGTGGGACAGTTGCAATTTGAAGTTGTGCAGTTCAGAATGCAGTCGGAATATAATGTGGAAACTACGATCGATATGTTGCCTTACAGTGTAGCTCGTTGGGTTGACGGCGGTTGGGAGGCGCTGGAAAAAGTTGGGCGTCTGTTTAATACGGTGACGGTGAAAGATACTTGGGGAAGGCCGGTTTTGCTGTTTAGAAATGAGTGGAATTGCCGACAGGTGGAAGGGGAACATCCTGTGTTGAAGTTAAATGCGATCGCCCCTGTGGTTTCCGGTTTGGCTGTTAGCGAGGAGTGAGATTACCGCAGGCAAAGGACACAACACTGTTGTGTCCGTACAACTAATATTTATTCGGCTTAAATACGCCGGATATAAGAAGTTACAATCACGGCTCTAACAGTTTTTCTAAGATGGTGTAAATGTCTTTTTTGTCACCATCTTTACGTCTCCCTAGTCCCACGACAACAACTATAATTCGATCTTGTTCGACTTGATAAACTATACGATAGCGCTGTCCAACAGCTCGGATGCTGCGAAATCCTGATAGGTTATCTACAAGGGCTTTGCCTTGCTTTTGTGGTTCAATTTTTAGTCTATCGATGCGATCGCGCAATTTTTCCTGTTCTCGTCGATCTTTGACTGCCTCGAACATTTCCAGTGCCAGTGGCGTAAGCTGGATCTCATATTCGATCGCATTTTCTTCGTGATTCATAGTCCCAATTTTGCTTTGGCATTTTCCCAGGAAATAGTTTCGCCTTGGCGTGCTTGGGTGATGCTTTGGCGCAATTTGGCAACGAATTCTGTATCGGTGAGAATATCTAAGGTTTCTAACAGTTCAGTCAAATGCGTGTAGCTGATTGCAGCCATAACGGGAACGCCATCTTGAGTGATGATGATAGGTTCATTGATAAGTTCTTGGGGTAGGTTTGGAAGCTGCTGCTGTGCTTGGGCAATGGTGAGTCGTTTGGACATGGTTTTACTAAAGCAACATTACTTTTAATTTAGCATTTCGGCCCAACTAACTGGTTTCGGGCCGCTGACGCTGGTAACGAGTAAATCCAAAATCCAAAATCCAAAATCTAAAATCTAAAATCGATTGACGGCGGCCCCCCTCTGCGGCTACGCTTTGAAGTGAGAGGTTGCTTGCTTGTAGAGGAGGCAGCCCGCGTCGCCCAAAAATCTAGTTGCACTGCCCAAAGCTGCGCGAACAGCAATGGACAGCATAACCGCCAAACTGGGACTAGCAGTCTGGAGGCTAACGGAGTATCTTAACATCCTCTGTAGCCGCCCTGCTATGTGTTGAAATGCGGGGCGGCTGGGTTTTTGGGTTTTTCTAGAAAACCCAAAACCAGGAGAACATATTATGTCACAGGAATTCGTGCCTGACGACAACAAATCCCAATGCCCAAATGACGACTCAGCAGCAGTATGCGAACAGGAAGTGGTGCTGTTAACTGTTGTCGGTTCGCCCAAAGGTGTCCGGGAAACCATACTCACTTTGTATCGGCTGGGATTTGCAGAAGTGGGCGATTGGAGTCCCGTACAGCGTGCGGCGAATCCGAAGCAGGTGATGAGCGTGCTGATCCGTCGGAAGCGGGCTGAGGGTACATCGCCGAAACAATCTGGGCGGTAAGCTGCAACGTTAAATAGCTAAATTCGAGGGCGGGCTTTTAACGCTCTGTCCCTGAGTCCGGCAGTCCGGCAGGGGTTTCAACCCCTGCCTCAAAGCTAAAGTCCTCTGAAGAGGACTGAAGAATTCATTAGTCCTCTTTAGAGGACTTTTGCTATTAGCCAGGGAATTCATTCCCTGGCGGCCTTTCGGTTTAAGGCAGGGAATGAATGCCGCGTCTTTACTCATTTCGAGCGAGCTAACTGCTGACAGTATCCTCACCAAAATTATCGAGAAATTCTTGCAGCGCATCGCGTCTATTGCGAACCCAATCGTCATTAGGAGCAATAGCTAAAGATCGATTCCACATTTCCAGTGCCTCTTGCCAATTCTTGAGTGCTTCGTGTTGATTAGATAATTTTGCTTGCAAATCACCCAGACATCGCAGCGCCTTCCCTTTGTTGTTGAGAGCATAGTTATCAGCCGGTGCAATATGTAAAGCAGAATTAAAGGCTGCGATCGCCTCTGAGTAAGACTGTTTTGCTGCCTCAAACTCACTCTCACTTAGCCGTGCTTGCAAATCACCCAGACCTCGCAGCGCATTCCCTTTGTTGTTGAGAACAATGATATCATCCGGTGCAATATGTAAAGCAGAATTAAAGGCTGCGATCGCCTCAAAGTAAGAATGTTTTGCAGTCTCAAATTCACTTAGCTGTGCTTGTAATTCACCCAGACCTCGCAGCGCATTCCCTTTGTTGTTGAGAACACCTATATCATCCGATGCAATAAGTAAAGCAGAATTCAAGGCAGCGATCGCATCAAAGTAAGACTGTTTGGCCGCCTCACATTCACTTAGCCGTGCTTGCAAATCACCCAGACTTCGCAGCGCATTCCCTTTGTTCTTGAGAGCATTGATATAATCCGGTGCAATAAGTAAAGCAGAATTATAGGCAGCGATCGCATCAAAGTAAGACTGTTTGGCCGCCTCAAATTCACTTAGCTTTGCCTGTAAATTACCCAGACATTTCAGCGCAATCCCTTTGTTCTTGAAAACGTCGATATCATCTGGTACAATACGTAAAGCAGAATTCAAGGCAGCGATCGCATCAAAGTAAGACTGTTTGGCCGCCTCAAATTCACTTAGCTTTGCTTGCAAATAACCCAGACTTTGCAGCGCCTTCCCTTTGTTGTTGAGATCATTGATATCATCCGGTACAATAAGTAAAGCAGAATTACAGGCTGCAACTGCCTCTAAATATTCCTGTCTTGCCTCTAGATATCGAGCCAACCGAGCATAGTAATTTCCCTCCGAACGCGAAACTCTACCAAGCCAATAATCACTTTTAATCCACAACTCATCTCTAACTTCCAGCAGCGCCTCGCATTCCTTATAGCGACTATTGTCCAAAGCTTCATCAAACACCTCTTTCCATTCTTCTACACCCCGCTGCCAATCCAAGCGATTAGCATGAAAAATGGCCTCCGCCGCATCCCCCACTTCCCGATAATGCCCCTCTAAAACCTCATGAGCCCTGCGAGTTTTCGGATTATCCCGTTCGGCATCCAAACGCCGCAATAAATCGTGAATCCGATACCAGTTATCCCCCTGCTTCTGCGATTTCCACACAAAGGAAAAACCCGTCAACATCTCAAAATTTGCACTGCTTGCCTGGAAGTGGCAACCAGAACCCAATTTTACGTACAAATCTTCATCAAAAGCGCGGCTAGCACTCAGCGAATGCACGGCCGATCGCACTTCGCGATCGACATAACTCAGCAACCGATCTGTTAATTCCGCAGTCTTGTTTTCCAACTTCGGAATCCGCGCAAAATCCGACGACAGCAACTCAATTCCCCGCCTTCTTTCTGCCAGCACCGCATCCGCGCACAAACCCAAATAAAACGGATGTACCTGCAAATTTTCCCAAGGATCGTCGGGATTGACGCTGGCATATTTGATTGCAGCATCTGCCAAATCTGTCTTGTCAATCTTCACTTTGTGCAAGTAATCCCTCGCATCATCCGGCGACAAATGCCACACTAATTGTGCATCTATATAATCTGCGGGAATCGGAAACTTTGACGCATTCGGCCACCGCAATTGCGTCACCGGACACTCTCGCCCCGCCACAGCAACCACAATCCCCAATTTGTAATCCAATGCCCTCAACAACCGCCGAAACCACTCATCTTGATACCAAAAAGTTGCGCCTTGAGAATGGCGTTTTTCATCCCACATTTTCTCGTGAGTATCGAACAGCATCACGAGGCGTTCTGGTTTGTTTTTGCCAGCCATTGCCGCATTCAAATCCCCAGCAAACAATTTCGGCAAACAGTCGGTTAACTCAGTATCAATATCTTTCCGCCGAATTTCATCTGCCTTTTCGTCGCTGACACCCACGCGATTTTGAATTAATTTCATCGCCCGCTTGATCCCGCCCAATTTATCTATCCCTTTCAGCACCGCTACAGCTTGCGCCACCACCGGAAAATCTGCAAAAGTTTCAACTACAGGTGCCACCAATTCCGCCACATCATCGGGGAAAAGTTGGTTGAGAGTTGCCTGTGATTCGCCCTTGTTCAGCAAATACCAAAAGCAAGCAAAGTCATAATTGGGAAATTTAAATTTATATTTTTTAGTGGCTGCTGCAATATTGCGCCGCAGCATCAGCAAGCCGTAAAATCTATCTTGCGGTTTATCTTCTTTAATCGGTATCAATCCGAAATCGTGCCTGACTGCGGGCATGGGAGTGTAGGTTTTAGCTGCTGCATAGCGGACGAAATTAGCAACTTCGGTGGCTTGCGAGTCAGGGAGTTCGCGCCATTTTTGCCACACCTCCGGTGCAAATCTTTTGCAGCAGTGAAACTCCAAGTGTTTTAGCAGCAATGACTTGCCGTTGCCTCCATCCCCGAAAAAATACAAAATTTGTTCTGGAGGCGGGTCTTCGTTTAAATAAAAGGCAAATCGGCGGGTAAATTCATATCTGTCGGTGAAGAGTTGGAGTTTGCGATCGTCCCCGAGCGATTCGCTTTCAAAATCTTCGTCGTCAATTGGCATAAGTGCGCAGGTGAGGTGTTAATTTAATTATAAGCAAAAATTAGATTGAATCGGCGATTGAAAGCGCGTCTGTACAAACAAAGTCCGCCTTCGCGGACTAAGAGATAAATGAAGTATTTAATCACGATTTAGCATAATTCATCAGTCATCATAGCCAGGACTTTAGCTTTGAGGCAAGGGTTTAAACCTCTGCCCGATCATTGCGATCGTCCGCTGGGAGTGGACGAAAGTTTGACTATTAAGCGGTTTCAACCGCCGAATGAACTGCAACAATTGGTGACAGAGAAATAGAGCTGTGTTAAAACCGTAATCGATCGACCAGCCAAGCTATCTTAGAAAGGACGCTAGCGAAAGCACAGTCATGGCACCTCCCACTAATCCAAATCCGGCGGATTCATCTGCAAAACAGTCTCTAGAGGCTGGGCTAGCAGCTTTGAAACAGCAGGATTACCCCACCGCGATCGCCCTTTTAGAATCCGTTACCCAAACCGCAGCTAATCAGTCGTCGGGAATCCGCGCGCAGATGGGGTTGGTGGCTGCATACAAAGCAACCGGTAATTTTAAAGAGGCGATCGCCCTGTGCTCTTCCCTCACCAAAAGTCCCAACCCTCAAGTCAAAACTTGGGCCGAGCGCGTTTTAAAAGAATTAACCCCCCCTTCCCCACCAAAACCACCGGCAAATAAACCAAAATCCGCAGAAACTCCCCCCGAAACAGGCTTTGTCGCCTTTGATGCAGCAACTAAATCGGCGAAAAAAACGCCTGGGAGCGATCGACCGACTGCAGACAAAAAAACAGGATTTTTACCTTTAGAGCCGACTGCTGCGCCGGCAAACGCCAAATCGCCACATATTTCTCCGCTACCTCCACCCCCCACACCGCCGATTCGCCCGACATCAGAGGGCGGGCACGGGGGCACCGCCCCTACAGAAACCGCACCCGATACAGAAATTAGCGGCGAAAATAGTTCCGGTTCCCCAATAGATATCCCCGGAGTCGCCAGCCCAGATACTTACCAACTCACTTGGCGCGAAGCAGGGCGCACCGCGAAAAGCCCGCGCCCCCTCAAACCGCTGAAGTTGCTGGAGTTTCGGGTGCAAGCCGTTGCAAGTGCGATCGCCCTATTTTTCCTAGCCCGGTTTGTCCTGCAATTCCTGCTGACAAACACTAATTCTCTATTGGTTCAGCTTTACATATTCACTAGACTGCCTATTTTCGCGCCGATTCAGCTTTTTTACCGCGATCCAACTCCGTTTGTTCAGATGGTTTTTGGATTGCTTTTGGCCTCGTCTCCCTGGCTGATAGACGCGCTGCTGAAACTGTTTTGCGGCGTCGAAACCCTGCGCGGGTCAGTTTTATCCAAGCACAGCAAGGAAGCTAGTCGGGTACTGCGAAGTTTTTGTACCAAGCAAAATATGCCGGTGCCGGTGCTGAAACTCTTGCCGCTGAATGTTCCTGTAGCTTTCAGTTACGGCTGTTTGCCCCGTTTTGCTCGGATTGCTGTGAGTCGGGGGCTGTTGGAACAATTGACGGATGATGAAATTGCCACTATTTTCGCGCGGGAGTTGGGCCATATCTCTCACTGGGATTTTGCGCCGATGTCGCTGGCGCTGCTGGTGATTCAAATTCCTTACTTGATTTATTGGCAGGTCGCGTACTGGCAAGAGCGGTTGTGTGATTTAATGACGATCGAGTTTTTGCGTTCTGCTGTCAAATTTGTGGCCGCTGCAATTTCTGCTACGAGTTATGGGATTTATAAGTTGTTCAGGTGGCCGATGTTGTGGCTGTCGCGCCGCAGAGTGTATTTTAGCGATCGCACTGCTGCTGAAATTACGGGTAATCCTAACGGTTTGACGCGGGCACTGGCTAAAATTGCGATCGGCATTGCTGATAATATCGAACAGCAAAAACAAACTAGCTTTTTCCTGGAAAGTTTCGATCTATTGTTACCTGTAGGTGTTGGACAAGCTGTAAGCCTTGGTTCTGCTGCATTACACGCGCCGCTGGAACAGATTTTGCTGTGGGATGTCAGCAATCGGGATCGCAATTGGTTGACGGTTAACCGCGCGCATCCTTTGCTGGGAGAGCGTTTGAAGCTGTTGGCCCTCTATGCTCAATTCTGGCAACTGGAGACAGAGTTAGATTTGGCAAACGCGGGAGTGCCAGAACAATCCAGGAAAGGAAAATTGTCTCTGTTTAAGTCAATACTCGAATTTAAAGACTCAAAACTATTTTTACAGGGTGCGCCGTTTTTTGGAATTCCGATGAGTTTGGCGATAGTCGGGGTGCTTTGGCTGATTGGCTGGATTTTTTCGAGGACGAGTTTTTGGCAGTTGGATTGGCTTTGGGGCGATCGATCAATTCTTTGGGGCTGTTTGCCGATCGGATTTAGCATCGGTACTTTGATGCGGATCAATTATTTCTTCCCGGATATTACACCCCGAGAAACCGCTTCGCCGAGTGTGCCGGAAATTTTGTCAAATCCCGATAGTTTGCCGCTGGATGCTGAACCGGTGCGGCTGGAAGGCCAACTTTTGGGTCGATCGGGTATGAATAATTGGCTGGGACAAGATTTGATTTTGCAAACGGCGACAGGGTTGGTGAGGTTGCACCATGTTTCCAGGTTTGGCTACATTGGCTCTTTGTGGCCATTTTTGTTCAAAGAGACTACTCGCCCCAGCGATTTGATTGGAACATCTGTTGTGGCGACTGGTTGGCTGCGCCGGGGTGCTACTGTGGGGATCGACCTTGAAAGTCTCCGCACTCAAGGAGGGAGGGTTAGTGACAGCGGACATCCGATTTGGTCTGCGATTTTGGCTTTTGCTGCTGCTTTTTGGGGCGCATACATAATTATCCAGGGCCCAAGGTGAGACGATTTTGGATTTTAGATTTTGGATTTTAGATTGAAGAATGGGAAATGACTTACTGCATAAGGGTTTCGAGGTTGCCTACAATTGCATTTTTTACAGGTATGAGGAATAGTTATCAGATTGTGGGGTGAATTGGTCTCAACGCGCAGCCTCGATCGGTTTTGAGTTAAACAGCGGATTGGCGATGTTCTCGGTGCTGGGGGCGCACCCTAACCGATTTTCGCGGTGCGCGGTGGACAGCCTGGACTCTTGTTCGTTGTTTATTTGTAAAGAAAAGTTGCTTTTTTGCCAGCACTCTGTTACATTAGTTTACAGGAATTGGATTGAACCAAATAACGCAATAACTTCAGTTGGCTAAAATCCCTTAAGGCATTGCGTAAAAATTGTCAACATCCCAACACAGCAAGTAGAGCCAGCCGCTTGTCGGCTGTTTTTTTTCGACCGCTATTTTTGCAGTGCGGGATGAATTCTCAAAAGTGAATCAGATGTGGTTTCCGTTAAATTCAGACTGAAATCTTCCTAAATAACTAGCTCTGTTACCAAGGCTGTGATACCTTTAAAGAATGCTCGGACTCTGCCGGGTCTGATTTAAGGGATAGCGGGTAAGTGAGTAGTTCTCAGCATTAGGAGCGAGATGAGGAGCGAGGTAAGATTACTGGCTGAAAAAATGTTAGCCATTTTATCCATCACTGTATTAAACTGAATACTGGCATTCCGATCGCTTGCAATTGACATCCTTGGACATAAATTTCTAGACGGCGCTGGCTATAAACATTCTGAATCAAAACCGGAAGCAAGTAATACAGAATAGCCAATAGCCTAAACATTTGAGTGATGACTAAAAGTTTACACAACAACCTGAGATTTAAAAGCTCTCTGCATCGGCGGTTAAGTTCCGGCCTTATCAGAGTAAATCATCTTTTTGTTCTAAAAGGTGGGGGGAGCTGTCAAGGTTGGTGGGAGGAATGCGCCAATTCTCGGGTTAGGTGGTGTTTGCCTGAAGTCAATATTCAGTTGACTTGAGGTAATTCTGTTCGAGCAAATTAATTAAAATCCAAGTCGGGAGGAAATTTTCATGTCTATTCGTCTTTATGTTGGCAATCTACCGAAGGAACTCGATCGCCAAGAATTGCAAGAAGTTTTTGCGCCGGAGGGCGAATCTGTTACCACAAAGGTAATTACAGACCGCAAAACTGGTAAATGCAGAGGATTTGGTTTTGTGACGGTGCTAACCGACGAACAAGCCGACCAAGTTATTGAGAAATACAACGGCTTGATGTTCAAAGAAAACCCGCTGAAAATAGAGAAGGCATTGCCCCGATCTAAGGGTAAATCTGAGAAGGGCGAAGACGATCAGCAGCAGTCGTCGCCGCAGTCACCGCAGTTGGTTTCCGCGTCGTCAGTGCCAGCACCTGTGCCGCAGCAACAGCAGCGCTCGGCTCCTCCTACCCAAGGTGGAGGCGCCTCCAGCAAAAGCAATCGCCGTCGGGGTGACAACAACAAGTCTCGTCGCAATCAGTCAGCAACAACGGTGTCGAGCGCTGATTCCGGCTCGGTGCAGCCAGATCCGCGCTGGGCGAGTGCTCTGGAAGAACTCAAGCAAAGATTGGTGGAAGCTCAGACTACTAATTAGTCGAAAATGGCGGCTAATTGCTGCTGTCTCTCGACTGTGGTTGACTGAATGTATCTGGAAGTGCGATCGAGAATGGGTCAAAAAACCCTGTTCTCGATCGCACAATTTTATTGTAAAAGAAAGAAGATCGATGTGAAAATGCAGTCACAGCAATATCTTCAGGCGTATGAATTCAGTAGGGTGCGCATGGCGCTAAATTAACCGTATTGCTCTATATGTAGGGTGCGCATTGCGCACCCTACTGAATAAATCAGCGACAAACCAGTTGGATTTTGGTCGATCGACCGGACACGATGTAATATTCTGAGGATGCTTGGCAAAAAAAACCCGGTTTCTATGAAAATATAGGGTTGAGCAGCGATACATCTAGAAAGAAACCGGGTTTTGAACCCCCCTAAATAAGTCATCTTTATTCGATCGGCCCGAATTCGATTGTCTCAATAAACTCAAAAATCTTGTTCATAATTCCCTCAACTTCAGACTCCAGGGAACCCAATTCATCCCCATCCTGATAAATTCGCTGACAGCTTACCGTGTAGCAAAAATCGTCAGCAATAAAAGCCATAAGTCCCCGGTAAGCATCCAACCGAGTCAGAGGGCCATCGTTTTTCTGCACGCTGAGAGTTGCGCCGGCAGGCAAATCTAAAACCACGAAATAAGCTTCTTCATCTTCTAAATATTCTGCGTGGAGTAACTTAGAATTGGGAACATTAGCAAGAATTGCCTGAGAAACAAAATTGTCGAGAAAAGACTTGAGATAACCTTCCTCGCCAACCGACTCGATTGTTTCTTCCACTTCACCAATAACAGGGAAATAATCAATTTTCAGCAAAACGCCAAAGTCGTCTGAAAATGCGACACAGCCTTCTTGATCATCAATTTTACCGCCTCGTTCATCGTCAACTGGAATCGGAACGCTAAAATTGCCTTCAGGAGATACGTACCATGCCGTATCGAAATCAGACTCTTCGCCCTCTACTTCCGAGTAAGCAGCAATTACATCCTCAATAATTTCCGCAGCTTCCTCATCTTCCACACCTAATGCTTGCTGGAATTCTTTGAGAAAAGCCTCGTGCTTCTGGGATATTTCGCCATCTGCGACAAACATTGCTGCGGTTATGGCAAAAGTATCCAATACTAACTCATCTGGCATGGATTCCCAAGCAGTATTAAATAATGCTCCTAAACCGTCTTGGGCGACAATACCGGCGAGTCTTTGAAACATTTCTGACATATCATCTTCCGAGTATTCAGCAAATATTTCTGATTCCCAAAGTATACTTTCTAAGATATCAGCATCCGTATCAGGGGAATTTGCCTCTGCTGCCACAAATGCTACCGCTGCTACGGATTCTTCTAAAGTTAAGCTTGCTTCGGATTGGTCTTCTGAATTGAATATTTTATCAAACTTGCCCACAGGTTTTGCCCCGCTAGTGTTTAGTTTTGCTATTCATAGCAAATTTATGACATAAAAAGATAGTCGTCAATCGATTTGAGATTTTAGATTTTAGATTTTAGATTTTAGAATTGAAGCATTGACCCCACGGATAAATTCGGGGGCTCCTTTATCGGATACAGGTTTTTTATTTCTGGACGGATGACTCCGGGGGCTTGTATCCTGGATGCTTTCGGTTAGGGATACTTTGGGCGCCGGACACGTCGCCGTGTTGTTTCCTTACAGATATCGCCTATTACCAAGGACTGCCAATTATTGTGAATCCTGCCCAAAAGTTCGGGTGAGATAAATCTGCATTTGCTGCTTGTGTGGCTTGATTAATGTCGATCGCGCCTTGAGTTCCCCGCAATTGACCGTCTTTTACTACAATTTGTTTGTGGATCATTGCCAGTTGAGCTTTTCGGAGCGCTTCAGCTTTAATTGGGGCCGATCGCAAATTGCCATAAAACTCGGTCATCAACGCCAAAGTGCCGATATCATTAACTTTCCACAAACTTGCCAAAGCTGATTTTACACCGCTGCGGACGGCCAGTCCAGCAAAACCCATTTCTGCTGCTGTACTGTCACCGATCGCAGTTTCGCACGCACTCAGCACTAATAATTCTACTTGTCTGCGATCGTACCACTTCGCCAACCTAAATTCATCCAGCGCCAAAGAGCTGTCCCACAAATCAATCTCAGCTTCTCTTCTTCCATTTTCGCCTTGAGGAAAACTGGCGTGAGTAGCTAAGTGAACGATTCCAAATCCCTGTTGTTCTCGCTGTTTTCTCAGGTTTTGCAGGGTAAATTCTTGATTGAGAAAAGAGCGGCCTTGCCACAAGGGAAATGCTGCTTGATGTTGCGTTTCTGTTCTCCTCCCGGCGATCGCAGATAATTCGATTGGCACCGCAGGCAAACGCTTTTTATCAGTGTGTGGAAAATCTGAAGCACCCATTGCTAAAACTGTAGCGTTTTTCAAACTTTGATACTTTGTGTTAGTCAAGCTGACACTGGGAAGTGAGCCGAGGCTGTACTTTTCTACTAGAAATTGCTTGCCGTCGTGCAAAGCAGATAGTGGCAGTTGGCGCAAACCTGCATCAAATGAAAAAATTAGCGTATCGATATTTAACGATTCCAATTCTTTAGATATTGGTGAAATCAACCATTGGTAAAGTTGTTGCGCGTTTGCCAAATATCCTGTATCTTCCGAATTTTGTGGCTTTGCCAAATAGCCCTGAAAAAGATTCACAGTTTTTAGCAGTGTTTTGCTGTTAACTGGCGCTTGTTTTAGAATAGGAGGCCCGTCGGGAACTACTAACACTAGCGACACTTCTTTGAGACGGACGATCGCGTAAACAATTACAGCTTGCTTCCCGGTTTCCTCCTTGATTGTTTTAAGAGTTTCTCTCAGATATTGAACGTTGATTTTTTTATCCGTGAAATTTTCCCCATAATAATTTTCGTAGTCTTGTTCAAAGAGTTGGTCAATTAGAGCAACAGCATCGTTAGCATTGCCTTGTTCTAAAGTTTGTTCGACGAGCGCTCTGCTAATTTGTGAGGGAAAGAGATTGGGGATATCTGCAGGTGCGGGATTTTCTGCGATCGGAGGGGGAGTGGGAGTTGGTGCGGGAATGGGCGCTGGTGCGGGGGCAGGAGTTGGAGTTGTTGCTGGTGTTGGTGCCGGCGCTGGAGTTGGTGCTGGTGCGGGTACTGGATTAACAGGAGGTGATTCTATTTGTGGCAGAGAGATTTGGGGAATATTTGCCAACCAATTAGTAGGGTTTTCAGCAGGTTGTTCTGGAGGAGGTGTCTCGGCGGGAGCGGGATTTAAGACTATGTATCCGTCGGGTTGTTCGTTGGAAGAAGCGCCAAGCTGCGGCGGGTTTTCGGGAGGGTTTTCTGAAGCTGGGATAAAGGTAATATTGGGTGTTTCAACGGGCGGTATGTCGATCGATATTTGTCGATTATTGTCTAGTTGAAAGCCAACTCTGGTATTTCCAGTTTCAGGATTTAGCTCGAAAGAAGTTTCAGCACCCAATAAATCGCCAATTAAAAAAGCTAACTCCTGTTGGGGAGTTTGGCTTGGGCTGACAGCAGGCGCGGGTACGATCGCACTTGCAGGCGCGGGTACGATCAAGCTTGCAGGTGCTGGCTGAATCTGAGTTACAGGCTGAGTTACAGAGGTAAGAGGGGCTGCGGGCGCGGGATTTGGCGCGTTTGAAGGTTGGGGGGCGATCGTAGGTTGAGAGGCGAGGGAGGAGGTGATTTGGGAAACAGAGGGAAGGGTGGGTCTCGAAGCTATGCGGGCAGCAGCGTTTGGGGTTGTGGGTGTGGAGGGCTGTGTGGGGCGCGCGCGGGGTGGCAGTACGAATAAACCGGGCAATTCAGGTAGTCGGAAGTCGATGGGAAAACCAGGTATCGGATCGGGTGTTGCCGAAGGTGCGATCGAAGTTTCGGGAATTGGGGCAGGTGCGATAAATATTTGGGAAATTGGGGATGGTGCGATCGAGCTTTCGGGTGTTGGGGATGGTGCGATCGAGCTTTCGGGAATTGGGGATGGTGCGACGGCTAAACGCGGTGGGAGTTGCCGTGAGGGTGTGCTTACGGGCACTGGAGTATCTGCGGGTGTCGGTGCGGGCGCTGGAGTAGCTGCTGGTGTCGGTGCAGGCGCTGGAGTAGCTGCGGGTGTCGGTGCAGGCGTTGGAGTAGCTGCGGGCGTGGGTGCGGGCGCGGGAGTAGGTGCGGGGGTGGGAGTAGCTGCGGGAGTAGGTGCGGGCGTTGGAGTAGCTGCTGGTGTCGGTGCAACTATTGGCGGCGGTACGGAAATAATTTGAATGCGATCGCGATTTTGCGCGAGATTGCGATCTTGTGTGTGAGTATAGGGATATTCGCGATCGGGCAAAATTGTTTGTATGGAATCGCTATTGCCCCTAGTAAGTGCACCCGCCGTTCCATTTGTCTGGGAATTGCCGACAATAAAAGGCGTGATGCCCTTGCCTCCGTGGCGGATAATTATTGTACCGCCGTTAGCATCTCCAGGACTTCCAGCCGTAGAAATGCTAGCATTGATGCTGTTTCTGTCTGTGAAGGAATTGAGCGATCGAAAAAAGCTTTCAGTCACAATCGAAACATTTCCGCCCGTACCCGTGTCCTGACTCTGAGCATCAATTTGACTGACAACAATATTGCCGGTCGTGCTGCGGTTAATCGCGATAACATCGCCCCCATTCCCCTTAGCAGAAGAGTCAATTTTACCAACATTAATACTTCCGGTAGCGTCGAGCAAGATACTGCCCCCATTACCAGCAGACGACGTATTGATATCGCCCGCAGTAATATTAGTTCCCGCGCTCAAAATGATATTACCGCCATTGTTAGGGGAAGTCGCATCGAGATTTTTTGTTGTGATTTCTCCGTTCTCACTAAACAAAGAAATTCCGTCGGTTGAGGTAATTTTTTGAGCGGTAATATTATTCGTAGTAATAATGTTAATTGCAGCGGAACTTTTGGGAATATCATCTTGAATATTGACGCTGTTGAGGGGATTGAGGCTGCCAACAGCATCGCCAAAGTCAACACTTCCGGCATCGGGTTGAACAGTAAGACTGTAAGGCCCGTCAACAGTAGACTTAAAAGTAATATCGCCTGTCTCTAAAATTTTGACCGACAGGTCATTACCTAATGTTACCGGAGCGTTAAAAGTAATGTTATTGCGGTTAGTTTCTATCTGGCCACTGGCACTAATAGAATCATTTGCCTTAACCTCAATATTGCCACCTGTCACAATAATACTGGGAGCGAAAGTGCGGGAATTAATATCCGATGTCGCAACAGTTCCTTGAGCATTTATGGTGATATCTCCGCCCTTACCATTGGCCGCAGCGGTAATAATTGGGCCTGCTGTTGTGTCGATATTACCGCCGCTTTTAATGCTAAGATTCCCGCTATTGGCGTTGAATCCGCTTAATAATAGGGCGCTACCAATTCCTGCCGTACTGATGTTGGTTCCAGCTTCGAGGGAAATATTGCCGCCGCTGTTACCGCCGATCGCATTGATGATTCCGGCGGTAGTATCTATAGAACCGCCACTTTTAAGAGTGATTGAGCCGCCGTCTTGAACGCCGATCGCCCGGATGTCGCTGGTAGTAATATTTCCCCCAGCATTTAGATTAACATTGCCACCTATATTAGTTTTAAAATCGGCAGATGAACCGTCATAACTTGTCAATAGCTGACCTGTAGTGATATTGCCATTGCTATTAGTAAAGTTAAGATTTCCAGCCTGTATTCCCGATACTAACACATCGCCTATATTAATGTCACCGCTGGCAGTAGATAAAGTAACATTGCTACCGTTGCCGTTACTAGAAGTACCCGCGAGCGCGGTTCCTGTTGTCGGTGTTGTGATGCCGGTGCTGGCTTGAATGGTAATATTTCCAGCAGCGCGATCGCCCGTGACATCGATCGTTCCGGTATTTATGGAACCGGCAGTGCTCGTAAGTGCGATCGGGCCACCGTCTTGATTCGCCGCTACATTGAGATTGCCAGTCGTAATATTGCGATCGGCACTCAAAGTAATTGACCCACCATTTTCCGGTAGAAAAATCGTATCATTTCCTGAATCCTGAGAGCTGGTTGTATTTAATTTCCCTGTAGTGATGCTACCATTCGTGCTAGTAAAATCAACCATTCCGCCTTGCAATTTACCATAGTTTAATACGTTACCTGTTTTAATATTTCCACTGGTAGAGATGGTAATATTGCCGCCCTTACCGTTGTCTGAAGAATTATTGATATCGCCAAACTGGATATTGCCATTTACGCTTGTAATATTGATATTTGCGCCATCAGATTTTGAGTTTTCACCACTGAATGCTGATATCACGCCGGCAGTAATGTCACCCCTTGACTCTAAATTTATAGCACCAGGACTGCCGAGAGAAGCGCTATTATCAGTAACTATTCTTATTGGATCTCCCAGGGAAATAATAGAGCCTTGTTCGCTAATGATGCTAACGTTACCGCTCTTGCCAGTAGGTATTACGTTAGGAACTCCTCCTGCAAAACTCTCTATACAAACAGAGGCATTAGAACAGTTGATAGAGATATCGCCTTTTGCTTTGAGAGTAATGTCACCAGCTCCGCTGGATGAGAAAGTAGCTATATTTCCTGTAAGAGTAAAGCTGCCACCTGCATTCACAGTAATATCACCGCCATTGCCATTCACAGCGGTGGCTATAGCGCGAAGTTCTCCTGTTGAAATATTTCCTCCAGCAGTCAAAGATATAGAACCAGCGTCACCCCCAAAATTATCTGCTTTAATGTTTCCTGTTTGAATGTTGCCTGCCGCTTGCAAAGTTATAGGGCCAGTTTGACCAGTTCTTGGGAACAAATTCGGATCGGGATACGTTTCAATATTTCCTACTTTAATATTGCCGCCCGATCGCAAAATTACCGATCGCGAACTTCCCAAGATAAATTCATCACCCGTAGTAGCACCAGCCAAAGTTGCATCTGGACTCGTAATTATGATATCTCCATTAAAAGTAATATTTCCCGTACCCGAAGTTGTATCTACCTTGAGAGAAGCCCCCGTATATCCCCCAGAGGTATAGTCATTAGGCTGCATAATTGGATCGTACAAACTGGTAAAATTAGCAGGTTTGCCCGAACGATCGAGAATTGACATATTATTTCCACTTCTAAAATGAGAATCTGTAGATATAATGCCATCACTCACTAAAGTCAAATTTCCGCCGCTCACAAAAGGCGTTTGCGAAAGATGATTCAGCGCCAAAAGATCGATACTTTTATTTCCTTGAATGTAGAGATTCCCGCCAGCATTCGCCACAAACGGATTTGCCACACTGTCGCGCACCCGCACAGTATCGTCAGCCAACAAATTCAAATCACCAGTTGTACGCAACAGACTTTCAACTAATGTCAAATTGCGACTAGCTGACAGCGTTGCAGTGTCCGCATTTACACCTTTAGCAGCGACATCTCCATTCTCTACCTGCAAACCAGAACCCGTTAATTCTATTTGCCCTCCAGCATTAACTATCACCCCCGTTGCACTTCCCCCGCCACCCGCCAACAACTGCGGCAAAGATGCAACTGGCAACACCCAATTTTGAGGCAAACTGCCCGCTACAGATTGCGGCTGAATCTCCAAACTCAACAGATTTCCCGGTTGACTAATTCTGACGAAACTCTCGCCGGGAACCGCCGCAACAATAATATTTCCTCCCGGTGCAGAAAGTTGTCCCGCACTCAAAACCGTGCCGCCCAACAAAGTTAAATTTTGCCCTTGTCCCACCGCCAAATTGCCTAAATTGACAATTCCTCCCGGTTGCGTATTTGTAAAAGAAAAACTATTAGGATTTCCGACTAATAAAGCATAATTATTCGTACCACCCGCACTAAACCAATTATTGCCAAAACCGATGCCCGTCGCAGTAGTCGCAGTGAAAGCAGCAGGCACGTTCAAACTAGAATTTGCACCGAAAACAATCCCCGCCGGATTCATTAAAAATAAATTGGAATTGCCGCCAGTTATTTGAATTAATCCGTTAATCAGCGAAGCATCGCCGCCGACAACTCGCCCTAAAATATTGCGAATATTGGGATTTGATATAAAATTGGCAGTTTGTTCTTGAGTTAAACCAAATTGTTGGAAACTGTGAAATAGATTTGTGCCGTCGCTGGATTGTTGGCCGCCGTCGATGTTGAATTGGTTGCCGCTGGGAGTAATTTGAGTATTCGTACCGTCGGTTGCGGGGGTGATTTGGGCTGTGGCTGTTTGGGATGGGTAAAAAAGTCCTGTTTCCCACATTGTTAAGGCGGTGAAGGAGAGGAATGTTAGGAAAAAGCGGGCTTTTTTGTGTGTTGATTTCATGTTTTTTTAAATGTTATTACGATAATCTATTCATCTCACAATAAATAATATCACCATCCTGTACGGGCGGGTTCACCGATAATAATTGCCTAAAATTCACAATCTCATAAACCCGCCCCCGCCCAACGATAAATCGCAATCTACCTATTTTAAAATACAAGTTTACGGTTATTCGTAGGGTGGGGGCGGGTTTATAAAGATGATTTGTGGGTGACAAAATCCCTGGTGAACCAGCCCCTACGAATTTTGGTTATGGCAATAATCAATTCATCCAAAAATACATAATATCACAATCCTGTAGGGGCGGGTTTACCGAAAAATATGACACCCAACGACAGATATTAAAAACCCGCCCCCACCCACCCAAATATTCATAATTCATTGAATTTGACCCGATAAATTGATGTTATTTGGGGTTGTTTGTGGGGTGGGGGCGGGTTTATAAAGAGGATTTGTGGGTGACAAAATCCCTGGTGAACCCGCCCCTACGAATTTGGGTTATGGCAATAATCAATTCATCCAAAAATACATAATATCACAATCCTGTAGGGGCGGGTTCACCGAAATATATGACACCCAACGACGGATATTAACAACCCGCCCCCACCACGCCCAAATATTCATAATTCATTGAATTTGACCAGATAAATTGATGTTATTTGGGGTTATTTGTTGGGGGGGCGGGTTTATAAAGATGATTTGTGAGTGACAAAATCCCTGGTGAACCCACCCCTACGAATTTGGGTTATTGCGAGCGTAGATTCATCAACAATACATTTTTGTTATCTAATTTAATATTAATTTTTTTGGAATTGTAAAAATTTTTAGATGGGTGCATTTCATCGGTTTCCCACTTATACGGATTGTTGATAATATATTCCTGAATTTTTGCAAACGTTGTCTCATCGCGAATAATATGTTCATAATAACCCCTTTGCCATACATGGATTCCTGAAACATGACGCAGTTGATTTATCCCAGTGGAAGAAAATGTTTTCAAGCCTCTCACAATTTCCGATAAGCCGTGACGTTTATCCTGATTTTTTATAATGATGATTCCATGAATATGATTCGGCATAATAACAAAATAATCTAATTCAATATGAGGATATACTGTCATGAGATTAAACCAATTAAAGTCAACAACTTCACCGTAACGGCTTAATAGCATATTCCCTTGTTCTATGTCACCTAATAAACACTGACGTTGCCAGATACAAATTGTCACAAAATATGCACCTGGTTGGCTATAATCATATCCTGGTAGACGAATAGAACGGCGATGATGGATATCGGGATTGTATTTCATATTTTTTATGGTAAATAAAATATCGAATGTTATATCACAATCCTGTAGGGGCGGGTTCACCGAAATATATGACACCCAACGACGGAGGGTAAAAACCCGCCCCCACCCCACCCAAATATTAATAATTCATTGAATTTGACCAGATAAATTGATGTTATTTGGGGTTATTCGTAGGGTGGCGCAGGTTTTTACAGATTGTTTGTGGGTGACACAATTTCTGGTGAACCCGCCCCTACGAATTGATGTTGTTTGGGGTTGTTGGTGGGGTGGGGCGGGTTTTTACAGATTGTTTGTGGGTGACACAATCCCTGGTGAACCCGCCCCTACGAATCCTGTTTTTAGGATGGTAAATTAATCAACAATTTACTATTTCCTCTGTTCCCTCCTTTGCAAATCTCGCAATTGCTTCTCTACCTTTTGGGCCATTGGCAAATCTCCCAAAGTTGTATATCCATCTTTTGCCATTTGCAAATATTTCATAGCTTCCAGATTATTTCTCATCGCTGAATGAACTTGCCCCAATCCGTATCGAGCCGCTGTCAACTCCTCAATATCGTCAGGTTTCGCCGTATTAATCACCTTGGAATAGTAAACTTCAGCCTGGGGAACCAGTTGTAACTTTTCCAGATACAAATCGCCCAACGTGCGATAAATGGGCGGTGTTTCCACACCTGTTTCTTGTAAATTTTCTAAAATTTCTCTTGCTTCGGCAATCAAGTTTGTGTTAAGATAAACGCTAGAAATTGCTAATTTTTTGGCGTTTTCGTTAGGTACTTGTTTGTCGATCGCCCCAACCTCACTTTTCACCCTTTCCACCTCACTCTCATCCAGCAACGCAAACTCTGTATCTCCTTCTCCCACGGCACTTTCTGAAGAAGCACCCGTATTCGCCTCGACAATCAATCGGTACCTAACACCCGGTTTCAGCGCTGGTTCTCCCGGATACACAGCCTCAGTACCGCTAACAGTCATTTCCCAGTTTAATTTCGCTCCATTTTCGCGGAGGCTCAACTTATAGCTAGTAGCACCAGCAACCGGATTCCACCGCAAAATTGGCTTGCTGTCGAGCAATTTCGTGCGCCGCGGACTGATAATATAAGGAATTGGCGCGCTATTCCAAGCAATTTTACCGTCGCCGCGATCGGGACATTTAATCAAGTCGGCGCTGCAATCAGATTTCGACTCTTCTTTGGCTAACAAACAGCTATTCAATTGATTTTCACCCGGTGCGATCGACTTAATTCCCAAATCGGCACATTGGATCGTCAGTTGGGCGTTTGGTGCTGTTCGCAATTTGTCTCCCGGATAAATCAGCGTACCGCTGGTAGGGCGAACAATTCGGCCGTTTTGGCGATCGATCGCAACTTCTCCGCTAGTATGGATAATCAGTCCGTTGGATATTCTGTTACTGGCTGCTAGTGCGGTAGTCGCGATCGAGCTTAAAGCTATAAAAGTTGCAATCCTGATTTTCACTTGATATTTCCTTTTGCTTGTAAACGTTGCTGGGCAATCTGGATACATTCATCTTGTTTCGGCACGCGGTAATCTGAATATTTAAGCGCCTGATTCCAGGCTTCTAAGGCTGCTTGCGGCTTACCTTTGATTTCGAGTACCTGTGCTAAAAGGCATTGAGCTTCCGGGCTATCGCCTCTGAATCCTATTGCTATTCTTAAATCTGCTTCAGCCGCGTCATATTGCTTTTGTTTAAACCGCACCCAGCCCCGATTTTTAAAACAAGCGGCTTTTACTCCGTCATATTCAGTGTGTTCTAAACAGCGAGCAATAAATTTTAAAGCTTCTTGAGGTTGATTGTTGAGAATCAGCGATCGAGATAATTGAGAATTCGCCTCAGCAGAACCCCGCCGCGCTGCATCCTTCATTAATCTTTGCGCGCGATCTTTTTCATTCAACTCCTCATACAAACTAGCTAAGTTATAATGAGGTGTGGCATAATTTAAATTTAGTAAAGTTGCTAATTGGTAGCATCTTTCAGCGATCAATAGTTGATTCTGACGGTAGCTCGTATTTCCAATTTCATTGACAACCCGGCCAAGTATCGGGCCCATTAACATATAACTGATAGCGGTAATACCTAAACTTTTTGCCGCCCGCTGCATCCAATCAATTGGCAGAATTAAGGGTTGCTTGTTTGGTCGATCGCCCGCCACATCATGTGCCGCAGAAATTAAAGATTTAGTTGCGCCACCTCCCGGTAACGTTAGTTCCTCAAAATTTGGATGCTGACATAGTACCGGAATCCCGCTAGCGCCCGGAAATCGAGATTCCCAGTGCAGCAAATAATCCTTAGCTTTTCGCATTGCCAAAAACAAAGGATCTCCATCTGCTAAATATTTGAACAAAGACTTCACAAAATCGTGAGCAATTTGGTCGGGAATTGGTGCGCGCATCACAATTATTGACGGCAAAGGGTAGTTCTGGGCCACCAAGTCCGCCGCCAATCCCAAACTCGAACAGGAATTAAAGATTAGCAACTGCAAACCTTTGAAACTCGCTTGCTTTACACCTATTTTAAAATCTTCTACTTTGATAGTATTGTTGCCAGGATTTTGATTGATATGCAGCCGTCCGTTTGTAGCATTATCATCGCTATCGCTGTGTCCGGCAAAAAATAAAATTTGCCAGCCTTTTTCATCAAAAAGGCGATCGTTAAATTCTTCCTGTGTCGGGTTATCCAGCAATTCTAATTGACAGCGTTCGCCCAAACATTTTTCAATAATCCTTTTATCTTTTTTAACATCTATTCCCTTACTATTACCTAAAACACATAGAATTCTACCTCGCGAAGATAGATATGTTCCTGCTTTAGTTTCCTGTTGAGGAGGTATTGTATACTCTGACGGACTGCGGATGATTTCACTGTGGCGGTACTCTTCGCGAAAAATCCACGCATCCCAAGGCAACTCCGAAATCTGAGAATCATCGCACTCTAGAAATATTTGAACAACAGCTTCCGATGGATTGCCGATTTGTGTCCTGAGATTTACCTCAATGTTGCTGTAAAAATGGTCAGTCTTCAGCCATGTTTGTATATCTTTTTTTAAACCTTGATATATAGCATCAGGATTGCTTTCAGAAATGTGAGTTTTGCTTGCATGATTGACTTTAATTCGAGCAGCGCTTCTGCTAGATTGGAGTCCCGTACAAACAGCTTTCCATCTTCTGTGCAGCACCTCAACGTCTGGTGCTGGTGGCAAGCTTCCTTTGAATTGAATACTGATAGGTCTTGCTTGGTTTTTCAACTTCGCCGTGATGTGAGGAAATCCTTCTTGAAGATTTCCCGACCCTAAAGCCAATATGACAGTCCAGGTCATAAATTTGCTATGGTAACAGTAATGGCAAAATCATACCATAAAATTTTCTGTTATGCTCAAATCATCCAGCGCAAGTCGAATACTAAAACTTTCTTCGGGTTCCACGTGAAATTCCAGTGAAATACACTGATCTTGAACTGTCGATTCAACCTCATCTAAAATTTCTCCAGCATGAGATATTAACGACAATTTAAGGTGACGAGGCAAATAAAGATCGCCGATCGCCGGATGCAACTGGACGTGAACTCTGAGAGTGCGATCGCTCTCTTCGGCAATAGCCACCAACAAAGCAACAGTTGTCGTGCCCAAACGCATTCCCAAGTCAATCAATTTAGCCCGCGTCACATCAGCTTCGGGAAACCTATTGATGCTGCTTAGAGGGCCTTGCAAGGCAGATTCGGCTCTCGAATTTCCACCTCCTCGCAATGCCAAATGGGGGTTTTCTTCAGGAAAAATTAGGTTTTCTAAACTTTCTTTACCTTGCTCAATTTTCTGCCAACCTGTTTCTGCTGCATTCTTAAACCAATTGCCTAAATTAGATTTCACTGGGTTTTCAATTTCCGTAGGAGAAGCCTCCGGCTGCGGATTAAATATTGATTCAACTGACTCCCACTCTGATGAAAATATATTCTCCAGCCACAGACGCAGATTGATTTGAGATTCAGATATATGTTCCAGGTGGAGCAAGAAGTCATCGAGGGAATGCAACTCACTCAATACTAATTCGCCCGTACCTGCACTTGGGGAAAATCCCAGCAATCTTGCTTCCTTTTCATCCTCATCAATTTCTACTACAATATAACCGATGCGTTCATCCCTGGCTTCTATAGGAACCGGGCAGATTTCAGGTAAATTAGCCGCGGAATTTTTCTGGGCCTTTTCACCTTGCTTGTGCGCGCTTCTAAGTGGGCGACACTCAATTTTGCCCAACCCTTTAATATACAAATCTGCCACATTTTCAAAAAGGCGAATTACTGGATTCCAGCTATCGCCTTTAGTCAAGTCAGTTTCAATATCTAAAAGTTTTAAATAATCGCAAACTGCCAACACTGCCAAAGTGTTGAGATAAAGTTGTTCTACTTTTGGTGGATGGTTGTGTTCGGAAGCAAATTGCCATGCTAGACGAATTGCATTTTGGGTAATTGGCATTGGCAATGATTGGATTTCGGTAGTAATATTGTTCATTTTCCTACTTTAACTCCTTGTAAGATTAACAGTCATGATTGTCGCGAAATTCTTGCACATGAGGACGGCATTTGTTTTTCCAAAAGCCGTAGATTGTCTGATAAGCACAGCCATATTCTGCTGCCATTTGTGTAAAAGTTTTACCAGATAACAAACTTCTCAAGATAACTTGACAAGTTAGATCCTTCCGTCCTCGAATGTGTGCGTTTAACACCCCGTCAGGATTAGTTTCGATCCAGTTTTGAACTTCTTCAAAATATTGAATACATTCGATTATATGAGCTTCATTCTCAGCGGGTAACTCTTCAATTGTTTCAATCTGTTCTCCATCTTTGAATTTTTGGGAACCTCTAGATATCCTGCTATTTTCTTTATCTACTCTCAAAGCGCAATTTTGCAGCCGTCGCTTGAAATAATAATTGAACCAAGTGATGACGCTGCTTCGATCGCGATCGTACTGAGTGCCAGTGCGGGATTCCCACAAATTGCTAGAGAAAAACTCCCACTGTTCTTGCAAAGCGTCTTCATAGTAAGGTACGTTATCCTTATTCTTCCAGATCAGACCGGAGTCTGTCATTTTAATCACAAGCTGATTCACCAAACGTCTTCGCTTCCAAGGGTTCGAGGTTTCCTGACAAATTTGGGTGACAAGGCTGTCGAACTCTTGATATAGCAGTTGTCGATCGGATGGGTGGTCTTCCCCCTCGGAGGGGTTGTACTCATCATTCATAGTTCAGTGCGGCCGCAACTTTGTTCCTACATTTACTTATCAGGGTGAGTTGGGGAATTTTATGCGAAATTCTGAAAGTTTTTTGCAGCGGATGCTTGAAAGTCTTGCTGTGTGCTGGATTTGGCTGTGAAATTAAATGTAAATTTTTGTTAGGACTTACGCATCAAAACCAAAGAAACCGGGTTTTTGCGATTTTTGCCGTTTGTAACGAAGTATTCTGCGAAAAACCCGGTTTCTGACCACCCGTGCGTAACACCGATCGCCCTTAAATCCCAAAAACACCCGTTGTTCCGTACTTTCACCACTGTTTGCAAAACTTTACAAGAAAAACTTGAGAGTTTTGCATAAAACTACTGAGCTCACCCTGATAAATAAACGTAAGGGAAATTACGAAGTTCATCCCACTTGTTGAGATGTATTCAAAAGTCGCATCACCCGTAACTTCCCGATCGCAATCCGAACCAAATTCCCAACGGATATTGGAAAGGGCTTCTTCCGATGTTGGTTTAATCTATTTCCACGGTTGCATTTATTGAGTTGATTTGAACCGGTAATTGCGACGACAGAGTTGAAGTGCGATCGCACTTCGCGAGGCTTCAGTTTGGGTAAATGACGGATATACGACGGCTAGAGAGTACGAAAGTCCAGAAGTGCCGAAGTGCGATCGCGCTTGTCGATAGAGTCGCTTTGTCCATTTTCAGCACACATTGTATCTACCACGCGAGGACAACTATCATGGCTACTACTCCGGATTTTAAATTCCCACAAGTTTATAATCAACTCATTGAAGAAGGTGGTAAAAGCCGTGTGATTTTTATCAATGGTGAACCACTAGGAGCGCTTTCTGGAATTCAAGAAGCATGGACAGCTCTTGAGAATTCATTAAAATTAAATGATTCATCTTGGAAGCCTGATGCTCGGAGCAATCAAGGGTCTGTATGGTTTGATCCAGTCACTAATCCTAATCTGACACACTTTGGAATAGATTTTTATTGGGAAGTTAGTAAAGTTATTTTTCCAAATGCTGTATCAGCCGTCAAAAAAGAAGTAACTGATTATATCACAAGTTTTGGGCAAGACCCTATTGAGCCACTAGCAAGCATTTTTCAGTTACTTACCAATATTTATAGTCCTCAATAATTCACACAGGTTGTAAGCTCAAATCCTACGCTCTTGAATTATGTAACTTCTCATGTACCAATTCCCGATGTTCTTTTTGCTTTTAGTGGCGATGCAAAAGAACTACTCACCCAATAATATTTAACCGAAGATACTTCTGCAAGCTGGGGAGTTAATAGTCAATGGATAGAAGGCAATTATCCTACAACTGATTGGCTCAAAGTTCCTGCACAAGCAGGACAATATAAAAACTCTATAATTCTCATTCCCAATTCTCAGGGAAATTTTTTCGCTGAAGATGGATTACGAGATTTAGACACAAAAGGTTATTCGGTTGACTTTTCTCGCCTCAAAGTTATTGCCACAGCTTCGGAAACAAAATAGGCCGCTGTTAGTGAACCATATCCTACAAAAGAAGTGGCCGTTGATGGAGAGCCATTTGTGGTAATGCAAGCCAACCTTGATGCCAACTCTAAAATTGTAAATTTGTTAGAGTTTGGAGTAAAGTTTATTCAATTGGGGATGGGCAAGCACTCGTTTGTTGAAAACTATAGCAGTCACCCCAATCTAGTTAATGGATTTAAAGAACTGGTTTACGAACTGCACCCCAAAGGAGTTTATTTCCCGAAAGAGACAATAACTACAGATCCAACCATTTATGATGACTGGATCAAAGGAAATGGTGAGATTGAGGAGAACGCAACGATGTTTTACAAGGTGGAGATGACAGTAGCGACAATTTAACAGGTGATTCTGGCTTCGACTTTTTGGACGGCGGAACAGGAACAGGAAGTGATACTGCTAATTATTCCAGCAGCCCAATTGGAATTAAAGTTTGGGTCGATAAAGTTGATGACAAATTTGATGTTTACAAAGTCGAAGATGGCTTTGTTGTAAAAGGCCAGAAAACTGTAGACACTCTTGGAAATATCGAAATCATCAGCGGCTCAAATTTTGCCGCTCAAATGACCGGCGGTGACTACAGCGATATCTTCTAGGGCCAAGGCGAAAACGACCTTTTTTGGGGACAAAAAGGAGACGATACATTCTACGGTGGCACTGGTAATGACACAGCTTACGGCCGCGATGACAATGATGACCTTCGAGGTGATGAAGGCAGCGACGATTTAAGAGGAGAAAACGGCAATGACACCCTTGATGGCGGTAATGGCAACGACTTCTTAAATGGTGGCAGTGGCAATGACAGCCTGAACGGTAACGATGGCGATCACAGTCTCTACGGTGGCGAAGGTAACAACGTGCTCAAGGGTGGAAATGGCCAAGATTCGCTGATTGGAGGCAGTAGTTCCGACATATTTGTGCTATCACCAAGTTCGGGACTTGATAACATTTTCTACTTCCAAGCCGATCGCGATTACTTCGGACTCTCACAAAACCTCACTTTTGACCAATTGCAAATCGTTCAAGGCGGCGAAAATTATACTAACGATGCTTTGATTAGCATCGCAGGTACCGGCGAACATTTAGCTTGGGTGAAAGATACTCAATTTAGTGCGATCGACAGTTCTCGCTTTATTTCCATCACCCCCGGAGACCCACTGCCGGGAGTTTTCTCTACTCCTTCGCCTGTCGATTCTTTAACTGGCGAACCTGTTGATAGTGAGGATGATGAGTTGATTGATAACAGTTCTACCGCTGGCTTATCAAACACAACTGCAACAGTAATGAGTCAGCCAAACAGCACGACTACTGCATCAATTAGTCAGCAAAATACCACGACTACTGCACCAGCACATATCACCTTGCAACCATTACCAACAGCGACTAATCCAGATAATTTGACAGTAACTCCTGCCAATACTATCCCCGACGATATCTTGTTGAATGGCGGTGCAATTCCCACCATGATGACCTTTAGCGAAACTGATGATGACATCCTCATCTACGACACTAACAGCTTGTTGGGTTCTCTAACCAGCGCTCAAACTCAGCCAATTATTCCTTTGAACGGCACGACTGTTAATAGTGCCATTTCCCCAATTGCTAATACTTCTGTCAATGACAACACCCTCTTAGTTACTCCGGCTGCAAGTCCCAGCAATCCACTAGCAAATAGCGATTTGACTGGCATTTAGACCTTGTAGTAATTGTAGGTTTCGTTGAGGGCGATCGAATATATTAAAAACCCGGTTTCTTCAAGAAACCCGGTTTTTTGCAGTAATTTTGAGCATCTCTTTGTCTGAGGATCGGTGAAAGTATTGGGGGTGTTAGCTTGTCGCAGGGGGGCGATCGCTAGCGTCTATTGATTTTACCAATTAGTCTGATAAATTGGCTCAGGATCTTCACAAATAACTTTGCGATCGCATTAAACAGTGATGCAAACCCACTCGGAAAATCGCACCCCAACGACAATTTTCGATTGTCCCCTCCTGATAGATAACCTAGCGGTCTAACGACCCCGTTCACCCGCCTCTAACAACCTCTCGGACTCAGCCAACCAGTTGTATACGGTCGGTGTGCAACGGGATTGTTATACAGCGATGCGTCGATCCCAGAATCTACCAGTAAATTGTGTTCCACCTGTATTCCGACATCTATTATGCTGATTCGCCCGTATAGAGCAACTGCATGGCCATTTGTCTGTATTCATCCAAACCCGACTTGAGCGCAAATTCCGCAACGTCTATAGCAAAAGTGGCGTTGAGTTCAATCACATGGTCTGCCATCTTCGACCATGTGTGTCCACCTGCCTCTGCATATGCCGAGATTAACTTATTGAGAGCGTCTTGACCAAACGTGCGGTAATGGGCAACAAAATCTCTCGCTGGGTCAGCGACAGATGCCTCAGTCCAGTCGATAAATCCGGTCACTTGCGCTTGTGCATTAATCAGAATGTGACCAGCGTGTAAATCACCATGAGTTAAAACCGTTTCTTGCATCCAAATATCGTCGTCATGAAGCCAGGACTGCCAGCGTTTCCATAACGTCTGACCTACGTCAAATTCCCTTTTGACGGCATCCATTCTATGCTTCATCTCAACACGTACTTCCTGGGCAGTTTTCACAGGAATACCCGCTGCTCGTGCTTTCTCAACGCTAACTTGATGCAAGGAAACGATTCCCTTCGCTAACGACTCATGAAATTGATTAGGTACGTTCGCTAGGTCAATCTCCCACACATAAGCTTTTGCCTCTGGATCGATCGTGCCTGCTGGTACACCGTCTAATGCCCGATAAGCAATCAGTTCGTCGGTGCAAATCGTCCAACGTGGAACATCCACACTGAGAAGTGGAGCAATCAGTTCCAGCGTTTGTTTTTCCTTATCTACTGATGGCAGAACATCCTCTCGCCGAGGAAGACGTAAAATCCAGCGTACTCCATCTGCATCCGTTGCTAACACTACTTGAAAATCAAGACCCGATTCATTGAATTGAATGGAAGCTTCCTCAATCGCCAAACCGTTCTTATTAGCTAACTCCAGCACGTCTTGCCGTGATTTTACATTTTCGATCATGTCACTTACCACATACCATAATGCTCGATCTTAGCTGTATAACTTATAATTGTGTCGCAGATGCGGTACAATACTATTCCTAGTTGACTTATCCCGCACATCTGCGCTTTAACTCCGAACATTCTGAACAGCTTATTGTCTACCTTAACTCAACAAATAAACCACCCCGATCGCCCTGCTGATGAGAAAAAGTGGCATGATTTTGTAAACTTACGTAAATTACCTCGATAGATTTAAGATTTGAGATTTTGGAATTAACCTCACCCATTGCCAAATCCTCACATAATTTCATCAAAAATTACCTTTTCTGAAAAATCTTATTGCTCGAATGGCTCTACCAGAATAGCCTCTAAAATATAACGTGTAAGGAGCGCATATCTAGGGCTGTCGAGCGAAAACAATTTCCTCATATAATTGCTCGATCGGCAAACTTAGATTGATGCTTTGAAACTCAACCAGTTCGCCCTCCCGATAGCTCAAAATCACCCATTCACCAGCATCATTTTTATGATAAATATCGATTGCCACCTCATCAGAACTTGCTAATACATAATCGATAAGATTGGGGTTGCGCCGATACTTTTCAAACTTCTTCCCTCGATCGTAAGCTTCGGTGCTATCCCATAAAACCTCCACAATTAAGCAGGGATAAGTAATATAGATAGCATTTTCTCGATCTCGATTATCGCAAGTAACACTCACATCGGGATACGTATAGTTAGGAGTATTAAGAATGTTAACCTTTAAGTCTGAGTTAAAAACATTACAATTACTTCCCCGCAGATGAGATCTAATCGACAACAATAAATTTATAGCGATCGCACTATGATTTTGAGTGCCACCACTCATTGCATAAACCCGACCATCGATCAGTTCGTGTTTTTCTAGCTGCTTTTCTTCCCAAATAAAATACTCTTCTGGTGTAAAGTGCAGATCGTTCTCTCGTGCTGGTATCATCACAATACTCCATTAATCAAAAGTTAATAATACCAACTCACAACTCGATAAAAAGTGACACTATCTGGTAAACTTAAGTAAGTTACCTCGATCAATTTGAGCTTGGAGATGTGATATTTACGATCCTCTTTTATTTTCCTAGCAATTGTCGAACTTGTGCCAAGCCAAAATCGCCTGGAATGGATTGGACTGTGCCACTATCAATCTCGGCAATGCGGTCTTAAGCTTTCTGTACGCCCTCGTTCAAAACCTCTCGGTCGATATGTTCTGTCATGCTTTCTAGGATATTGTCGAGGAGGATAGCCTTGGCGGTATCGGGTAGGGCAGTTGCTTCGGAAATAAGCTGGTCTAGGGTTAGCATTGGATGATTTTGCTCCGAGGAAACGATCTGAATTCTAAATAGTCTAGATTAGCGTGAGACATAAAGCACCATCCATCACCGACGTGTTTTAGAACAAACGGACTTTTATTTTACACCCATCCATCACGCCACCAAGAGAAGCTGCTACGTTGTAACCAATGCGAATTCCAAATAACCGAGCATTTGGATGTCTTTCATTGACACTATTTGATGCGTGCAAGCCATTTTTGTCAATTTCGTAATCACCAGTCTCAATATCGATGATTACCATCTTACCAATATTTTCTCATGAGTGCCCAGAAACCGAGTTTTTTGCGAATAGTGGTAGGGTGCGTCAGTTGCGAAATTATGAATCATCACCAAAAATATAATTCTGACGCACCTTGAGTTTTGTGTGGTGCGTTAGCTATTAGATTTTTAGTTTAAACCGAAAATAATCATAGCTGACACACCCTACTAATAACTTTTGTGGAACAGGCATCTTGCCCGTTTCTGAAAAATGTAAAATGTTGTTACAAGTAACTTGACACCAGTGACTAGATCCATTTCCCACTGACTATAATTGGAAAAAAATCATTTGTTAGGGGAAATTCCATGCAGAAACTAACTCGAATTTTATTCACTACAGCTTTAACCCTAAGTATCTTGTGTTCCCCCACAGCAGCTTTTGCTAAAGCCAAAATTCAGATAGCAATCCTTTTAGATTCTAGTAATAGCATGGATGGATTGATTGACCAGACTCGTACTCAACTTTGGCAAATTGTGAATTTTTTAACTAAAGTAACCAAAGATGGCGAAGTGCCAGAGTTAGAGGTTGCCCTTTACCATTATGGTAATGACACTTTACCTTCTTCAGAAGGTTTTGTCAGATTATTAACTGGATTTACGCCGGAATTAGATTTAGTTTCCGAAAAGCTATTTAGTATCAAAACCAACGGCGGTCAAGAATATGCTGGCTGGGTAATTCGTTCGGCAATGCAAGAATTAAACTGGAGTAAAAATCAGGAAGATTTTCGCGTGATTTTTATTGCGGGTAATGAACCATTCGATCAAGGCCCAATAGTTTGGAATCAATCGGTGAATCTCGCTGTCAAAGGAGATACCCTCGTTAATACAATCTACTGTGGTTTAGCCGAAAGTCAGGAGCGAAGACTTTGGGCATCAGGAGCAGAGTTAGCAAAAGGCAGTAGCTTCAACATTAATCAAAACCAACAAATTGTGGTAATTAAGTCTCCTTACGACGACGAAATTTATACTTGGAATACTAAACTAAATGAAACCTACATTCCCTACGGTAGAGAAGGAAGAGTAGGACAACAACGTCAGGCTGTTGAAGATAGTAATTCTGGCACAAGTTTTGCTTCGCGTAGCGCGTCCAAAGCTTCTGAATACTATGATAATGCTTCTTGGGACTTGCTGGATGCTCTAGAAAACGGAACAGTTAAACTAGAGGCAATATCAGATGATAATTTACCAGAAATCATGCGAGGGATGACACTAACAGAAAAAAGAGCATATGTAGCTGGAAAGAAAACCGAAAGAGAGGCAATAAAAAAGACGCTCCGCGACTTATCTCAAAAGCGTACAGCATATATTGAACAACAGCGCCAATCTAGTACCAATAGCGGTGAGAATACTCTCGAACTCGTAATAATTCAAAGTCTCCGCCAGCAATTAGCCGCTAAAGGATTCAAGCTTAATTAAAAAAACGCAGACGAAATTTCATCTGCGTTCATCTGTGTTTATCTGCTAATATCTGCGGTCAAAAAATCCCAATATAATATCATGTGGGGTCGATCGACCACGCTCAAAAGCCGGGGCGGGTTTACAGAATCTCTCGTTTCTCTTGTAGATATTGGTGAACCCGCCCCTACAGGAATTATGGTCAACTCACCTGACTTGATATAACTACTTTGCCGCAGGTAAAGATAACTGAGGAGAAGTTTTAGGATAGCTTCCATTCTCAGGAATCGCAGCGGGTTCGGAGGAAAGCAAAAATTCGCGAATTACCCTAGCAACTGCTCTTTGAGCTAAACCGCCGACTACTTTCTGGCCCATGTTCTGCACTTCCGGTTTCACCAACAACTGCGGCAGTAGCTGCAATACTTTCATCGTGTCAAAACCGGGAGTTGATTGCAAAATATCCCAAATCCGCTTGATGTGTTCTAAGTTTTTTTGTTCAGTTTGTGAAACCACAGGTTGATTTGCCTTGACTCCAAACCATTCGCCGACTACAGATTTAGCGTTAGCAAAGGCGTTGCTGGAAAGTGTGTCGAGACTCTTGACTAATTCCAGGACAATACGATCGCGAATGAAATCTCCTCTTTCGGAAAATAAATATTCTAAAGCTTGGTTCAAGATTTTGCTGACATCGTAATCATCGCTCTCGCGGGCATTGTTGAGCAAGTTTTCTAAGCGGTTCCAGCGGAATTCGCCTTGTTTGAACAGCAAATCTTGCAGGGATGCTCTCAGTTCCGGTGCGGGGTCGCTCAATAGCCGTTTTGCAACGTAAGGATAAGCTTTGCTCAACACTTTGAATTCGGGGTCAACGTTGATGGCAATCCCTTCTAATGTGACGAGCGATCGAATAATCAAAGCATAGTAAGCTGGAACTCGGAAAGGATATTCGTACATCACCGCCGAAAGTTCGTCAGTAATGCTTTTGAAATTGAGTTCGGCAACGCTAGCACCCAAAGCATTGTTAAATACGCCCGCCAAAGCTGGAATAATGGGGGTTAAATCGGTGTCGGGAGTTAAAAATTCCAACTTGACATAATCTTTTGCCAAACCTTCAAAGTCGCGGTTCACCAAATGCACCACAGCTTCTAACAAGCCGTATCGCTGATAAGGTTTCACTTCGCTCATCATCCCGAAATCGAGATAAGCCAACTGACCGTCAGGAGTTGCCAAAAGATTGCCGGGATGCGGGTCAGCGTGAAAGAAACCGTGTTCTAGGAGTTGTCTGAGAGAGCACTGCACCCCCACTTCAATTAAGTAAGGAGCATCGATTCCTTGAGCTTTAACGGCTTCTAAATTCGTAAGTTTGATGCCGGTGATCCACTCCATTGTTAAGACGCGGCGGCGGGTATATTCCCAGTAGATGCTGGGAACATAAATGTCTTTGATGTGGCCGTAGAGTTGGGCAAACCGTTCGGCATTTTGTCCTTCGTGGGTGTAGTCCATTTCTTCGTAAATGCGCTCGCCCAACTCGTCCATAATGCTTGCGAGGTCACTGCGAATTATTTTGAAGTTGTTTTGTGCCCAAACTGCAACGCGCCGCAGGATGTAGATATCTAAGCCGATGTTTTCGGCTAAACCGGGTCGCTGGACTTTGATTGCGACTGTTTCTCCGGTTTTGAGTTTGCCTTTGTAGACTTGTCCGAGAGATGCTGCGGCGATCGGATCGGGGCTGATTTCTGCGTAGATGTCTTTGGGGTGGGCGCCCAATTCTTCTTGGATGAATTGATATGCTACTTCGTTGGGAAATGCTGGCAATTGGTCTTGCAGCGTTGTTAGTTCTTCTAAATATACTGGCGGTACTAAGTCGGGCCGTGTTGAGAGTGCTTGTCCGATTTTGATGAAAGCTGGGCCGAGTTGGGCCAGAATTTCTCGCAGTCGGACGGCGCGACGCTTTTGGTTGGTGGCGGTACGACCTGTTTTGCCGTCGAACCACACACTGAAGGCAAAGCTAAAAAATGTCCAAACAACGCTCGACAGCCTTCCCCAGACTTGTAGAGGTCGATTTCGGTACTCGGCTGCGATCGCCACTGGATCGTACCGAACAGCATCTCCGGCCAACTCGAAAGCTATGTCTCTGGCTGATTTGAGCCGATCGCCCGTTACGACCTCGGTCTCTAGTGATACTGGTACTGCTTGCAGGGGAATTGTATTTACATCTTGGAAATTGCCGAGTACAGCCTGAGTCCCTGAATTTACATAAGTTTGCGGGGAGGCTGGCGATACTGTCTTGACATTCATAAATCAGACCTAGTGTGAAGCATTGTAAATATATTGTAACAATTTAAGGAAGAAGACCCTTCTTCCTTCTTATATACTTACTCGCCGCTGGATCTTTTGAGTCGATCGCGAATGCCTGACAATTGCGATTGGCTGCTGACGGGCGATCGAGGTTGGGGCATTTCGGTATCGGGCCAGTTCGGTAAGTCGTAACAGGGACAGGACTCCGGTGGCATTCCGGTTTGTTTGAACACTACGGGCATAGCACAGCGCGCACAGCCACTGATTTCCCATTCCGGTGTCAGCAGTTGGGCAATTGTTTCGTTTGTGCCTTGCAGGTAGCAGTCTCCGCTGTCGGGGGAGATGATTTTTTGCCAGCACTCTTCAAATTCCTGGCTGTAGCGATCGCCCGCATTTACCGATTGGGGCAGCAGCGCTTTGGAACCGTTGCGAATTAATACTTTTTTGCCTAACTGAAACCAGTAAGCAATATATTTTCTTACTTCACGCTCTGATGCCATAACTTTTAGTCTACCCTTCAACTAATTGATTATTTTAGACTTTCAATTTAAAATTAGCACTCTTTCTTAAGAGACATTTTATCTTTTACATTATTTTCAAATTTGGCTATTCCTCCTGTCAAATTGTTGTGTCAAATTGTTGGGCTGTTCCTCCTAGGGAGTATGTTTTTGGACTAATTTATGTGACTCTTGAGTTTTCAATCTTTGTTAAAATTATACCTGATTTTCAGTTAAAATTGTCTGTCGGGAAACCGAGATGTTTTCTCTCTTGTCGATCGCGACTCCGGCTGTTAATTTTTCGCTACGGGCGGCAGCGGGGTACCCAGAGCCCTTAGATCCAAAGCGTAACCTCCGGTGGCGAGATAAACATTATCGGCGATCGCCCCGATGTGGCGGACGAGAGTGCCGAGGCGATCGCGAAACAGCCTCCCCGCCGGATAAGCAGGCACAACGCCCCATCCGGTTTCTTCCCCTACCAAAATTACATCAGCCGCCGCCGACTTCAAACAGGCTAGCAAATCTTGCTGCGTAGTCGCCCAAACAGCAGCTTCTTGTTCCAAAAGATTTGCCGTCCAAGTTCCCAGGGAATCAATCAACAAGCAATCTGAGGGATTGCTGGCTTGCACAACTGCCGATAATTCGATCGGCACTTCTAGAGTTGTCCAATCAACTGGACGGCGATTTCGGTGCCGATCGAGGCGACGAATCCACTCCAAATCCGTTTCATCAACCCGACCGGTAGCCACATAGATTACTTGTTTTCCAGAACTCGCCGCCAGAGTTTCAGCCCATTCACTTTTGCCGCTTCTGGCCGGCCCAGTTACTAAGATTAATTGTCTAGATGTGGTGCGTTCTGAGTTAGTCATTAGTCAGTAGATTTTAGATTTTAGATTTTAGATTTTAGATTTACTCCACAACAAATGATTTTGGGAGATTGAAGTTTGGTTAAAATTTTTGGGCTGCTGGCGACTAATGTCGCGGGCTTGTCTGCCTTCTTTGGGCGGGGTCACATACAAAGGATTAAACATAATTCCCAATTGCCAATTCCCAATTACCAATTACCAATTATGATTTAAACGCCCAACTACCAAATGCTTTTTAAGCGATAATAGCATTGATGAGACAATATCAGAGTAAGTCGATCGAGAACCCCCGTATTTCCCAAGCTGTTATTTATGCCAGATCATCCTCAGATATCAGCAATTATTTGCACCCACAATCGCGCCGCCTATTTAGGTGGGGCGATCGACAGCTTGCTGGTACAGGATTTTCCCGACAACTTTGAAGTAGTAGTAGTGGATAACGCTTCTAGCGATTATGCAAGCCCCGAAAGTTCGATTTCGCGCACCCGCGAGGTGGTAGAAGCAAGACAGGGGGATGGCCGCCTCAAGTACGTCTGGGAACCCGAAATCGGTTTGTCACTAGCCCGGAACACCGGCGCTAAGCAAGCTCGCAGTGAAATATTAGCTTATCTCGACGACGACGCTATTGCTGAGCCGAATTGGCTCAGGGTGCTGCACAGCGCTTATCAAAGCAATCAAAAACTCGCCGTAGCTGGAGGCAAAGTCAATTTGCTCTGGCCTTGTGGAGTCAGCCCGCCCGAATGGCTGTCACCGGGATTAGCCCAGAACTTGGGATCATACGATTTAGGCGATAATTGCCTGTACGTGACTGCTGCAGGTTTGACTCCCAGGGGAGTAAACTACTCAATCCGGCGCGCTTTTCTCGAACAAATTGGCGGCTTCGATGTCAAACTCGGTAGAGTCGGCAAAAAGTTGCTGTCAAATGAAGAGTTGCGAACCACAGAATTAGCTTTAGAGTTAGGTTGGCAAGTAGTTTATCTACCGGAGGCCCTGGTGCTTCACCATGTCGCAGCAGAAAGGCTCAACAAAGCTTGGTTTCTAGAGCGCGGGTGGTGGCAAGGCATCAGCGAGTGTTATCGCGAACAATTGTCCGATCGAGCCGGTATTGCTCAGCTTGGGCGGGGGGGTGAAAGAATATTGAGGGGTGTCTGGAAGTCTTTTAAATATATTAGAGATCCAGGGCTGCGCTTTGAAAATTTCGTTTTTGCCTGGGGTCAAATCGGTTATTTGAGCGCAGCCATCCGCGGCCTAATTTTTGCACCCAAATCGACCAGCAGGCATTAGGCTATAGGCAATATCCCTCGCTGTTCAAGTCGTCGGCCCTGCTGTGCCGATCGCACTTCATCCACCAAAACTCGACCGCATTTAGGTTCAAGCACTCGATTATGACATCTAGTTCATCCAAGATTCCGGTTTCAGTTCTCATTCCGGCAAAAGACGAAGAACTTAATCTACCTGCGTGTCTGGCCAGCATTGCCAGGGCGGATGAGGTTTTCATGGTTGATTCCCAAAGCAGCGATCGCACGGTGGAAATTGCCATCAGCACCGGCGCAAAAGTAGTGCAGTTTTACTTTGACAACCGCTGGCCGAAAAAGAAAAATTGGTCTTTGGACAATCTGCCCTTTCGCAACGAATGGGTATTAATTGTCGATTGCGACGAGCGCATTCCCCCAGAACTTTGGGACGAAATCGCGCAGGCGATCGAAGACCCCAATTTTGACGGCTACTACCTAAACCGCAAAGTCTTCTTTTTAGGTCAGTGGCTGCGTTACGGCGGCCGATATCCCGACTGGAATTTGCGTTTGTTCAAGCATCAAAAAGGCCGTTACGAAAATCTCGGCACTGAATCCGTCCCCAATACTGGCGACAACGAAGTTCACGAACACGTCATTTTAGCTGGTCAAGTCGGCTACTTAAAAAATGACATGATCCACGAGGATTACCGCGATTTATTTCACTGGATAGAACGGCACAACCGCTATTCTAATTGGGAAGCTCGCGTTTATTACAATATTATTGAAGGGCGCGACGACAGCGGTACTATTGGCGCTCACTTATTTGGAGATGCAGTGCAGCGGAAACGCTTTCTCAAAAAAGTTTGGGTGTGGCTGCCTTTTAAACCAATGCTCAGATTTATGTTATTTTACTTCATTCAGCTCGGCTTTTTGGATGGAAAAGCTGGCTATATTTATGCAAGGTTATTGAGTCAATATGAGTATCAAATTAATGCAAAACTTTATGAATTGCGTTGTTGTGGCGGTCAGTTGAATGTGGCCGAATCTCAACCGCCTCTGTCGCCACCAGTAGTTATCACTCAGGAGACAGAAGTGAAATTGCCGTAATAGTAGGTATGAAATTTTAACCGCAGATGGCGGCGGATTGACGCAGATGAACGCCGATAAATGTTGATTTGGGTTAAGTGCGATCGCCCTTATTTTATCGAATGGGCGATCGCGCTTTTCCTTCCTTTCCTTAAACCAGCATAAAATTAGCCGATGTTATCGCATTGGCACTCACTCCAATCATCACACCTAACTGCTCCCCTGTCAAGAGGTTTTTGATGATAGTTCCCTGAGTATTTTGAGTTATTTCTAACTGACCAAAACTCAAGCCACCGCTTAATCCAATCAAATCTTGACCCAGAGTAAAATCAGCGATTATATCAAATCCTTCACCAGCTTTTAAGGCAAAGATATCGTTGCCGCTACCGCCAATCAAACTATCATTGCCCATGCCTCTGTCCAGGAGATCGGCTCCTTTGCCACCCGTGAGAGTATCGTTATCTGCGCCTCCGAACAGAGTATCATTTCCGGCACACCCTCCCAGGATATCTGCTCCTTCATCACCGTTGATTAAGTCATTACCTTCACCGCCGCATATCGCAGCAGAAACTAACAGCAAAACAGGGAGGCGAAAGCCTCCCTGTGATGACTTAGCGTATAGTGTATTCGCCAGCAATCTTACAAGAAAGAGCTACTATTAAGAGCCGTTGGATTCAGATTATAAAGCACTCCCAAGTAGTCATTACCCGATTTAATCACCGTTGATGCTACAGCATTTGCACCATCTAAGATGACATTAACTGACTCAAAAGTTAGTTGACTGAAAGTGGCACCAATCAACTTGATTTTATCATCCGCAGTGAAGTCAGTAATCACATCAGCTTGAGAAGGGTTAGTAGCCGTATATTGTAAGACAAAGCTATCCTTTCCTGCACCACCTGTGAGTACATCGAAACCTCGATCACCCCACAATTCATCATCCCCATTTCCACCAATCAAGACATCATTTTCCTTACCGCTGCGTAAGAGATCGTTACCCTCGCCACCAGTGAGAGTATCATTGCCATTATTTCCACTCAAGAAGTCATTCCCATTACCACCAGACAATTGATCCGATTTTTTCCCCCCAAACAAGTTATCGTTCCCATCACCGCCATCAATGGTATCAGCGCCTTGGTTACCATAGATAGTGTCATTATCGGCACTTCCCGTCAAGTTATCATTACCTGATAACCCGAATATAGGTTGACCAAAAGCTGATTGTGGGATACTGGTGTCATCATTATCAGTCAGTAGATATTGGTTATCTACCACTTGATTTTGTGGGAAATTAGTTGGTTCGCCGCGATTGATATTATTGACTGATGGCGTGTTAATTACGATCGCCGTGGGTGTCGGTGTTGGTGTTACTGATGGTGTTGGTGTTGGTGTTACTGATGGTGTGGGTGTCGGTGTCGGTGTTACCGTTGGTGCTGATATTACCGTTGGTGCTGGTGTTACCGTTGGTGCTGGTGTTACCGTTGGTGCTGGTGTTACCGTTGGTGCTGGTGTTACCGTTGGTGTCAGTGTTACCGTTGGTGTCGGTGTTACCGTTGGTGCGGGTGTATTGACATTAACTTGGAAGACATCACTGATAGCAGCTTTCCCATCAGAAGCACTGACTTTTACCTTCAAATTCCCCACATCTGCCGTTGCAGGTGTTCCACTTAAAGTCTGAGTTGCAGAGTCAAATGTTAACCAAGTCGGTAAAGCAGTTCCGTCTTCCTTGGTTGCGGTGTAAGTTAAAGGATCATTTTCAGCATCGGTAAATGTACCCGCTGGTACTGTATAACTAAATGCTGTGTTCACCGTAACTGATTTATCGGTAATTGCAGTAGCTACGACAGGAACAGTATTCGGTTTATCGGTAATCGTTAAGAGGAAAGTATTGCTAGTAGCAGCTTTCCCATCAGAAGCACTGACTTTTACCTTCAAATTCCCCAGATCCGCCGTTCCAGGTGTGCCACCAAAGATGCCTGTTGCGGGGTCAAAAGTTAACCAAGTCGGTAAAGCGGTTCCGTCTTCCTTTGTTGCTGTGTAAGTTAAAGGGTCATTTTCAGCATCGGTAAATGTACCCGCTGGTACTGTATAACTAAATGCTGTGTTGAGCGTGGCTGATATATCGTTAATCGCACTAGCTACAACCGGAGCAGTATTTGCGTTATCGGTAATCGTCAAGATGAAAGTATTGCTGATAGCAGCTTTCCCATCAGAAGCACTGACTTTTACCTTCAAATTCCCCAGATCCGCCGTTGCAGGTGTGCCGCCAAAGATGCCTGTTGCGGGGTCAAATGTTAACCAAGTCGGTAAAGCGGTTCCGTCTTCCTTGGTTGCTGTGTAAGTTAAAGGATCGTTTTCAGCATCGGTAAATGTACCCGCTGGTACTGTATAACTAAATGCTGTGTTCACCGTAACGGATTTATCGGTAATTGCAGTAGCTACGACAGGAACAGTATTCGGTTTATCGGTAATAGTTAAGAGGAAGGTATTGCTAGTAGCAGCTTTGCCATCAGAAGCACTGACTTTGACTTGTAAGTTACCGATATCTCCCGCTGCAGGTGTGCCGCCAAAGATGCCTGTTGCGGCATTAAATGTTAACCAAGTCGGTAAAGCGGTTCCGTCTTCCTTGGTTGCTGTGTAAGTTAAAGGATCGTTTTCAGCATCGGTAAATGTACCCGCTGGTACTGTATAACTAAATGCTGTGTTCACCGTGACTGATTTATCGGTAATTGCAGTAGCTACGACAGGAACAGTATTCGGTTTATCGGTAATAGTTAAGAGGAAGGTATTGCTAGTAGCAGCTTTGCCATCAGAAGCACTGACTTTGACTTGTAAGTTACCGATATCTCCCGCTGCAGGTGTGCCGCCAAAGATGCCTGTTGCGGCATTAAATGTTAACCAAGTCGGTAAAGCGGTTCCGTCTTCCTTGGTTGCTGTGTAAGT
>NZ_JAUBUR010000115.1:0-1047 GCF_036705485.1 Microcoleus sp. AT9b-C3
CCGACCAGCGCGGCAGCGGCGCCAGCCGGCCGCGGGGCCACCTGCGCGGGCAGACCGCCTCGGCGCTGGTGGCCGATCTGGAGGCCCTGCGGGTGCACTTGGGGCTGGCCCGCTGGCACGTGCTGGCGGGCTCGTGGGGCACCGTGCTCGCCCTGTGCTACGCCCAGGCCCACCCGCAGCGCGTGGCCTCGCTGGTGTTGCGCGGGGCCTTCGCGCTCACACGCGGCGAGATCGCCGGCGTGCTGATGCCCGCGCCCCGCTGGGTGAAAACCCTGAGGCTGGCGCCCGCCCAACGGCCCGCCGGGGGCCGGCTGGCCCTTGCCTCGGTGCTGGCACATCGGGTGCAGTTGCTGCAATCTGCAACACCGGCTGTTGCATCGCTGCGCGCCGCGCGGCACTGGGCGCTGATGGAAACCCTGCTGGCCGCACACGGGCAGCGGCGCGCGGCACGGCTGGCGCCGAACGACATGGCGTTGCGCCGCGTCTGGGCCGGCACGCAGCGTGCCCTGCGGCGCGCGCGGGCCCAGGCGGAGCAGCCACGCAGCGAGCGGCGCGACCGGGCTCTGTGGGCCAAGTTCCGCATCCAGGCGCACCTGTTGCGCCGCCGCGCGGGCTTGCGCGCAGGCGCGCTCGATCGCGCGGTGATTGCCGCGGCACGTGCGGGCGTGCCCATGCACTGGCTGCACGGCGAATGCGACGCCGTGTGCCCGTTCGACAACAGCCGGCGCTGGGCCGCATTGGCCCGGGACCACGGCGGCCCGGCCACGCTGGTGCGCGTGCACTCAGGCCACCTGGCCACCGAACCGGCCATGGCGCGGGCCCTGCGCGACGCCGTACGGGGAGTGAGCGCGTGAACCGGCGCCGCGCCATGGCGGCGCTGGCACTCCTGGGTGCCGACGCTGCACAGGCTCAATGCGAATCGGCCGACGACGTGCCCTGGCGCCACCTCGCAAACGGCCTGTGGGTGTGGGAAGGTGTGCGGGCCGACATCGATGCGGACAACGGCGGTCATGTGGCACCCACCGTGGCCCTGGTGCGTGGCACGCG
>NZ_JAUBUR010000067.1:0-15926 GCF_036705485.1 Microcoleus sp. AT9b-C3
TAGGCGCGGCGGGTATTTTCTGATCGCTTGTCAGCTAAAAGTTGTTTGAGCACGTCGGGGTCGGTATCTAACGGATCGAAGTACCTCTCAATTTTGGCATCGAGGGAAGCATTGAGGGTGACGATCGAGGTTTCAATTTTATTCATTTTACGGTCTTGATAATGAATGTTTACGCGAACACTAACCCAAAAAGGGGCCCCATCCAGACAAAAGCAGATGGGGCTGCGGTATCTAGGCGGCGAACTTCAGCATCTTGAGCATGGCTGAGGCTGTCGCTTGATTTTCACTTTCGAGGACGATCGCCGGAATTGTTTCGCCGGCCCGTGGGTTCAACCGCCGTGCCAGAACTGCGGCGTGATATTGAAAGTGGCCGCTGATAACTTTGTACCCGCTGTTATCTCGCACCAGCACCGGGGGAATGATGAAGCCGCCGATCGCCAAGCTCAACTCCCCAGCGACCTCTAAATCAAATTGATCGAAATTGCTTGCCGGGATATCAGAAGTAATACGTTTTACTGCGACCAGGGACGGCAGGAGTTTCTTGGGTGCGATCGGCTGAACTTTAACTTGGCGATTGATGTTCAAAATTGGCAGCACTCGCCCGCGTCCGTTATCCCCTCGGTGTGGGGGTTCATCATCGGGGCCGGCGGCGACTGTTGCGGTTGCTGCGGGTGTCGGTGCTGCGACTGCTGCGACTGTTGCGGGTGTTGCTTGGGCGATCAAAGTTTGTTCGGTTGTGTCGGGTTGGGCGATCGGCGCTTCAGTTTCTGCGGCGAGTTTTTCGGCTTCTGCTGCGGCCAGTGCTTCGTAGCAAGATATTGTGGCTTCCCAGTGGCCGCGTTTTACGTCGGAGGCTGTTTGGCTGACTTGGCAGCAGTAGCGGTTGCCGTCGATGTGTCGGGCAAACGGGCATTCGGCACAGGTGAAAGATGCGGGTGCGGGGGTGTCGATCGTTGTGGCAGTCTGTGTTACGTTCATGGTTATGTCCTGTTAGGGGCTAGCCACCGCCTATGGCCTGAGAAACTTTGGGCGGTGGTTTGTTTTGTTTGGGCAAGCTTGTCTTACCTCTATGTCTTACATTATGGCAGTTTTGTTAGACAGGTGTCAAGCGGTTGTATGACTAATTTGTTAGACATAAGCAGGATGTATGACAAGTAGATGTCTAACACATTTTGCTTATATGTCATACAAACTGTAGAAAGTGTTATACGATAGTGTCATACACGTAAGACCGAGGTAAAACAAATGGCATCAACATCACTAACTTTTCGCTGTCCCGATGAAGTGCTAGCAGCGATCGACGCGATAGGACAAGAGCGCCACCCCAGCGATGCAACAAAGCACGGGTGCGATCGAAGCAAGACTTTAATGGATATTGTGCGGGCCGGCATCGAGGCGCTGTCTAACGGCGCGGTTGTCTTACCCGCACCCACAGAAACCAGACAGCAGCCGTCTGAAGTAAGACAAAACTTGTCAGACAGCTTGCTAGAAAAACGTATTACAGCGATAGTTGACAGTAAGACACAGCCTCTCTTGAATGCGATCGAACAACTGAAAGCCGAGCTGGGGGAGTTCGCGGCCTGAGTGCATCGCCCGCAGACTCACTCAGGCCGCAGGAATTGCAGGAAGTGCGATCGCAGATGGAGAATGAATCGCTCAAGCAAGAGCTGGCAAAATTGCAGGAAAGCCACGCTACACAGGGTTCGATCATTGCAGACGGGAGAGAGCGTGAGTGGAAATTAGAAAGCGAGATACAGCAGCTAGAATCTAAAATCCAAAATCTAGAATCTCAGATTGCCGATCGAGATGCAGAATTTGCAGCAGTGGCAGCCGATCGAGAAGATCTTGCCCAATTCAAAAAAGAGGCTAAGGAAGCTGCGGCAGAGGTTCACCGCGAGGGAAGGGCGTTGGAAGTTCTAAAGGCACGCTGGCAGCAAGAATTGAGCGACGCGAGGGCTGAACTCGCCGATGCCAAAGCAACTATCCTCAAGCAAAATGACAAAATTCGGGAATTGGAGCGGGGATTCAGTCTGAAGCCTAATCCCAAAGAGTCAGCCTTGAGGTTAGAGATAGGCAACTTGCAAGCTGAGCTAGAAACTTACAAACAACAGCAGCCAGCCACTACCAGCGAACTACCAGAGCCAGCCGACTTGCTCAACCAGTTAAAGGGGCGGCGTAAGAAATCTAAGGCAGAGTTAGCAGATGTTGCGGAAATTTTAGAAATCTTGGGAGGTAGCGATGATGAATAAACAATTTGAGCAATGGATGGATGGAGAGAAAGCAAAACTCGCTGCATGCCTGCGGGGGCGCATCCCGCCTGATGAGAATATCCCGGATATGCCGGGAATAAGCGATGCCGACAGTTTGTGCGAACAGTTCTACGACTCCATCGGGCAGCCGATAAATGTATGGGTTGATGGTTTCCCCAAAGACGGCATCGACTGGTCAGCCCTAGAGAAAGAACTCAAAGCTTTTGCCGATGAATGCTGGCAAGAATGGATGGAGCGCAAAAAGGCTGAGGATAGAGCAGAAGCAATCAGGGCGGGGCGCTTATGAATGTGCGATCGCCCAAACAAAACCCCGACACGATGCCGGGGAGTTCAAGTCGGGGTAATTCGTAATTGGTAATTGGTAAGGGTGCTATTCATACCTAATGCCCATCTCCGAATTATAGCGGCTCTGAGTGTTGGGGGCGCTCGGTAAAATAGGTTTGTCGTTACAACGCAGCGGCGACACATCCCAAAAAAGAAGCCCCTGGTGTTGTTCCAGGGGCTTCTCGTTTGGTTAAGCTAAAATCACCGATTTTCAGGAGGGATTGCTTTAATATCCCTCTCCCACGCGACTACATTGATAAGTATTCTGTTGCCATTAAAACTGTAATGAGTGCCAAGTTTAGCCCGATGTTTTGAAGGATTCAGCCGCGCTTGATGAACTATTTTTCTAAGCGTCCATTCAGACTGACCTAGCGCGATCGCCGCTATTTTAATTGGTTGGTTTTCTTGTACAAGCCCGTAGGTTTGCATAATAGCTTCCAGAGCAGCAACACGTTTTTTTAACTGTTCGAGTTCTTGGCTATCTGAATTCATAGGTTTTGGGTTTTGATTATCAGTCATCAGTTATTAGTCAGTTATCAGCGCTACGATATCAAGTTACCTTCAACAACGTAGCGCTCGTTTATGTTGGCAATGTTCAGAGATCGATATTCAGTGCGGCTATCTGTTCATGGGTTAGCCGCTGAATCTGCTGCGGGGGTTGCCAGCGCTGACCAAAGTTTTGCCGAAGTTTAGGAAGGGCGATCGGACTGGGGAAGAGTTTGGGGGCCGCAACCCAAACCCCAATACCGGATTCCTGATTGTTGTAGTAAGTCTCGAACTGTTGGCGCGATACTTTTGCCAGTTTGCCTTGCTCCGATGCCCGCCACAGTCGATCGAGCGGTAGTCTCTCACGCTTCAAAACCCGGACAATTCCTAGCAGTTCAGCAACTGGCATCGTGGCGTAAATTGCAATATTATCGCCCGGTTTTAGAGAGGCTCCAAAATTGCCCTTACGGAGTTCGATCGTCTTTGGATTGTGGGAGAGAAAGAAGGCTCTTGCCCAGCGCGGGTGTACCGATATGAGGAAGGTGCGGGAAGATTTAATCATCAATTTGTACCGTCCGGCTCTTTTTCATCGGGATTATACACCCCATCAAAATCACAGTAGCTGCACCCGCCACCATCACACCGAGGGCATACAGATAGTGGGGGATATTCAGCCTCAAAACGCTCGACAGCATCCTCTACTTGCCTACTTAAATCTATGGCTTCGGAGTAGGTTTCGATCGTCATTGCTGCGATAATTTCCTGTGCTTCCTGCGAGAATCCGGCGGGGATGAGCGAGATAATTTGCTGGTTAAGATTTGGGTTCATTTGGTTACTCTCCCATCAATTCTTTGTATTGAGCATAAGCCTCTGTCCATGCCTTCGATCCGCCCTTCTTGCACTCCCACAAACTTTGAATAATTTCTGTTTGGTTAAGTTTTGCGTCGTTTTTGAGTTTTTCAATCAAATCTTTGGCTACCTGTCGCGAAAGATTTGATGCAGTAAAACAAGTTATTTCTATTTCTCTTTCCGCAGCTTCAACACACTTTGGTAAATCATCTAATTCTTCGTCTTTTTGTTGAGGCAGTAAAAATGCTGTCTCATCAATCTGGACTAACCGCATTAGGGTTATACATTCTTTAATGTCATCAAGTTGCAACGTAAACCATTCTCCTATCTTGCGAAATTGTTTAAAGGCTAAGTGTAAATCTTTTTCAGCTTTATTGATGTCCTCCACGAAAGCGTGGTAAACGTATCTAATTTTGATTGGGCATCCTGTTTGTAGTTGGGCAATTCTAGACTCTACAGATGTAGACGTTTTGCCAATCTTGAATTTGCCTGTGCCGACAGCGCTAATGAGGTAAACGTATCCAGGTTGGGGTGACTGTATTACGCGAAATGCCGTATTGTTCATTGCTTTATGCCTATTTTTAGTTTATTGTAACAACATCAACTTTACTCATTACTAAGAAACTTTTGAATTTCTGGTAATGCTGCAATTGAACCGTTGTCGTAATTCGCAATTAACCATCGCAGCAGAGTTTGCCCATGTTGGGAGTAGCTACGAGTTTTATGGTCATTGCCTCCGTAGCACTTGAGAATATTTTTGATGATATTCCGCACAGATTCTCCACTTTCAGCAGCAACAGACACAGACTCAAAAAGCTGCTCAGGAGTGACGTTCGGGTAGAATTCGTGGCAGCGCCGAACAGTCCAAACAAAGCCAGACACGTTGTCTTGTGAGACAGACAGCGATTCGCCATCTCTCAGACTAGCGTTTTTGTCTTTACCGTCTGCCAGACTGTCTTGTGAGGTTTTCTGCCCTAAATCGAACTCCATCCCCCACGCTCGCTCTAAATATTCAGAATTGGGAATCGGTTGTATCGGGAAACTACAATCTTGATTGTGGACAGAAGTGAAAAGGTTTTTTTGTTGCCTAGGCTTTTGCTCTAACCTGACAAACATTCTATCATTTAAAGGTTGACCAGGTAATTTTACTAAAGCTTCAAATCTGGGAGTAGCACGTCCTGTTTTAGGGTCTTGATTACCTAGTATTTCAATTTCTAGTAGTGCTTCATCTCTGAGCTTAGAAAAGCCTTTAGCATTAGCCAATCCCGCCAAGGTGCGCGTGTGGCTGATAATAATTGCCAGCATTTCTACTTTGCGGATATCGGTTACTATTTCTTCAAAGAAGGCAGCAGAGTTTTCGCATTTACTTCCCCAATGAGTGAATTCGTCGCACACAAAAGTAAGTGGTTGGAATGTAGGATTAGGCTCGTTTTGCACACGTTCATAGCGTTGTTTAATCTCGGATGTGAACCATGCCAGTTTTGCATCAATGGCTTCGTAATTCATACCCCCGCCAATTACTTCACAACCTTGCCAAGCACCGTAAGCAGCGTGTGGATCTAAAACTATTACTTTGTGTCCTGCTGCTAATCTTTTTTGTACTTCCTCTTCAGAAAAAAAAGTTTTACCAGAACCAGGGGCGCCATAAACTAGCACCGAGGGATACCAAGTAAGCTGGGGAATTTGGGGCCCGGTTGTTCGATCGGGTTCGATCGCCGATGTTGTTGTTGCCTCTACTTTATCCGAGGGGTTCGCAACGCTGGCGAGCGTCGTTGTACCTGTGAGCATCGCTTGCTGTTCATGCGGATTGATACCAAGTGATTCGCAGTAGGCAGTTTCCAGTTCATCTTCAAAGGCTTGTTCCTCGGCCTGAGCAAGCTTTTTGTAGCGCATCTGAGTGCCGGCCATTTGGTAAGCAGCTTCGGCAGCATGATTGAATTCCAAAGCTTGCTTTTTATAAGCCTTGATTCGTTGCCTCATGGGCTCTAGCTCCCCTTCTTTGCGGGCTAGGAGCATCATCGCTATGCTTGCCCCGGTAGCCAGTAGGGCAAGAGTAATCTTGATGCCGCCGTAACCACGCTCTAAGCCTTTAAATTCTGCCTTTGGCGGTACTAGCCATGCAGGATTAGACTCTATGCGGTTGCCTATTCTGTACTCAATCCGATCGTTGAATTGGAGGGCAGTCGCACCCACAAACCCTGTGATGCTGATAGCCAGCAGTCCTGACACAATTGCCTGATTCTTATTTTCCAGCATTGCTCAACTTGCTCCAAATTTGAACAGCAACAAAACAGGCAGTAACCACGGTCAAGACAAGGCTAAAAATCAGTAGCTGACTATTAGCAACAATCCACGCTGTCCAAGCATCCCAATTACCGGAGAGCAGAGCCGTGCCGATCGCCATTAGGATAAGGTGCGATCGAACTTTAGAGGGGCCGTCAACGCTCAAACTGTAAATGCCCACTCCGAGAGATATCACGGGAAAAAAGATTACAGCAGCAGGAATCATCGCCGGAATCGCCCGCACAACAAGCGATGCAGACAAGCCAGCACCGAAGTAACTGCCAAATTCCCCCCAGTTCCCGGTCAGGTTCCAGAATCTTTCGATACCACTAATCTCGTCAGTTTTCTGTTGTTGCTGTTCGGTTTGCTGGGGAGTCCCTAAGCCTAAATAGTCATATTCAGAAGCGTCAAATTCACCTTGATACATACAAAAAAGCGGGCCGGTGTGACCCGCTGCGAGTGTTTACTGTTTGCCTGAGAAGAAGTCAAAGAGGCCGCCTAAAAAGCCTTTGCCACCGCCACCGGCGATCGGACTGCTACCGCCGGAATTGCCACCTACTGCGGGGATTGGATCGAAGTCTTTGGCGTTTATGTAGTTCGTGAAGTTTGCCCGGTTTTGTTGTTGCGCGATGGCTCTCTGGGGTGATGCTTGGATAGCCTTAAGGGATTGAGAAAAGCTGCTTTCTTGAATCTGTCCTTTTGCCTGATGGTTGGCTTTTATCAATAGCAGCCGTTGCCGGAAATCAGCGTTTTGTAAGGTTTGCGTGGATGCCCCCTTGACCTTTATCAACCCTAATTCGTGTTGCAACTGCTGCTGCAAATTGATGATATTTTGGTCATAGTTGGCACTCGCAGCAATCGCTTTATTTACATATTTGTCGATCTGCAATGTGTCCGTGAGGCCGTTCTCGATCGCTTCTAGAGTCAGCCTTTCAACCTCTACCGTATTGGCTCGAATCTTTGTGTGGTGGCGATTGTAGGCTGTTCGGAGCTGCTTCTGTAGATCCAGAATCTTTGCTTCTCTGGCGGCTTCGTGAACCATCTCCGGTGTCAGTGGGCCGGACTCGTAGTTAAACGATTTTCTTACCTTTGCAGCGCCGGGTGTTTGCGCTACTCTGAAATTTTGGATCATCTGATAAAATTCTCCTTAGACGGTGTTAGCTAAAATCCCCCAGCGTGAGCTAGGGGATGGTTTGTGAGGCCGGCGGGTTACTTTTGCAGAGCGTCCCGTCGGTTTTGCATTTGGTTCAGTCTGGCTGTCAGTCGATCGCCCGCCGGATGTCCGATATCTGGCAAGCATTCACCGCGCCGCCAACTGTCTCCCAGTTCGATCGCACTTCCTAAGTCGAGGCCGAGCGCTACATACTGGCACTCAGGGAAGTCCATTTCGGAATCTGGCTCGGTCTGGGCTTGATACTGATAGCCGATCGCAAAGTTGTCTACAGCTTGGCGCTGTTCGGGCGTCAGCGAGCCGTCGTCATTCAAGTCTTCAAACATATCGAGATAGGAAGCCAGTCGCCAGCGAGAATTGTCGCCGTACTTGGGAATCCGATCAATGTGGCGCTTGATGTAATCGGGTTCGATCATCGGCACTATGGATACGTCGTCGTCATCATCGGTATCCCAGAAATCAGAGAGGTCGATCGGGGTTAGGTCATCATCGGTCATCATCATTCGCTTCCTCAGATGGGTTAGTTTGCTGGTGGTCAACTTCTGGCAAGGTTTGGAGGTAAGTCAACACTGCCTCCCGCTGTTCTGGCGCGGCGTTGTTAAGCACCTCAAGAAAAATCGCAGGGTTTGTCCAAATGTGCTTAAAAACAATCTCCGAAGCGGTCGGGTTTGTCATGCTCAAAACTCCATCGGGGTAAAGGTTTCGGCTGCTGTCGGTTCCGGCGATGCCGTCGCAGGGGCGATCGGGCCGGGGCAATTGGCAATCTCCCACGTGTTGAGAAGGTGCTTGCCGTAGCGACTCAGCAATACACTGATGAGGCTGGAATAGTCGGGGACTCCGGTAGTTTCCAAAAGCTCATCAGCTAGGGGCAAGAATTTCTGGGGCATGACGGCGCGTGTTTGGGCCATTGGGTTTTACTCCTTAGAAAGTCCGTAGAGGTTGAAAAATTGGGGTTTGGGGGCAACCTTAAAGCGACCTTTGGAAGCTTCACACATGGGCTGCAAGAGGCTGGCAGAGCCGCCGATAATGACCAATTCACCAAGCGAGGGAAGGTACTTTGCCCAGTTCGCTTTGAGTTTGGCGCGGATGTCGGCAGTCCAGGCGTCACGCACCGCCACAAATTCCCGTGAGAAGTCGATGTCGGTGCTCCCATAAACCAGATGCCCACTTGCGATCGCATCCATCAACATTCCAGCATCAGCCGTACTACCCAGTCGGGGAAGGATGGCTGCTGCTAGTCTCTGAGCAACGTAAGACGTTCCCGGTAAGACAATATCGGCATCCCGTAGAAGTCCACCACCGGGTGCAAACAGTCGGGCGATCGCAGTTCCACCACCAATATCTAAAATACCGTTGGGGTTCTGCGGGTAACGCCACATTGATCGACCTAGTGCCAAATCGTATGCACCGCGGCATTCATCAACAGCCACCACTTGTCTGACAGTTGTAAGACAGTCGTGGCCGTTGATGCTGAATTCGATCGTCGTTTCGAGTTCCTTCAGTTTGGCGATCGTCTGCTGATTGCGAGAATCCGGCGTGGGAATTACCAGCCGTTCGATCCGCTGCGGGGAATCGGAAACCAGCGCGGGCAAAATCAGCAGATGAGCTAAATCAGCCTTGCCAGCCTCGAAAGCCGGAGCGCCACCCATCATCTGAGCTAGGCGGCCGACTAAGTAGCGCTTGCCATTGAATCCGATTTCATAGCTTTGGGCATCGGTGCCGGCTTCTTCCCAATCTTCCAAGGGCTTTACATAGGAGGGGATTGAGTGCAGTTGACCCTGGTTAATCCATTTGGTGAAACGGTTTCCGGGGTCTACGGCTAACACCGACCGCACGGCGGCGCGATGTGGCTGGATTGAGGCAAGCGTGGTTTGTCTGTATTCAGTTTGCATGGTTCGGTTTTCCCTTATGGGGTAAGAGTTCTAGGCGCTTTGAGAGTCAGCTTTGGGCAACCTCGCGGGGATGTACAGGCTGGCTGTTTTACGCCGGAGGCTGGCTTCTTTGCGTCTATGGGTGTTATGGTAGCAGATAGCTTCCGAAGCTGTCAAATAACTTATGAAGCTTTCTGAATTTTGGTTGGGGTGATAGCTTCTGAGGTTTACTGAAGATATCTAATATCTTCGGAGCTTATGGGAGTTACTAAAAAAGCGAAAATTACATTTACTTGTGAGCCAAATCTTAAAGACGGTCTAGAGGAATGGGCGAGATCAGAAAGTCGCACCTTGTCAAACCTCATAGAAATGCTTATTCGGCAGGCTTATGAAACTCACCAAGAATCCTCTAGCTCTACTAAGTACGCCGATCGCCCCGACGGCCCGCATCCCACAGAAAACCAACCCGCATCGGCAACAAAACCAGCAAGCAGGACAAAGGAGGCAAAGAATTAAAATGAACAGTTCCGACAGACTAGACCGAATAGAAGCAATCCTCGCAGCCACAGCAGTGCAGCAGCAGGCAAACACCGAGGCGATCGGACGGTTGGAGATTCAGACCCAAGCAAACACAATCGCCATTGACCGACTGACAGATCGGCTTGACCGACTGACACAACGCTTTGAGGGTTTAACGTCAGCAATCGGGAGCCATCAAGAAGCGCTGAGGCTAATTTCCCAACAAAACAACGAATGGCGCGAGCAAATGCGAATTATTCAGACAGAAATTCGTGACATCTGGCAGTATCTCAACAACCAGCTACGCAACCGGGGCAACGGCGGTGGGCAAAACTGAAGCGGAAGCCTAGGAAAACTTAAAAATATTCAAGGAAATCCTTGAGAATCCTTGGAAGTCCTTGGAAAGCTTTGCTAGAAATTTGTAAGAAATCCTTATTTCTTATGCCTTGATGTCCTACCAGCAGTAGTGAAAATCTATTGTTGGTAGCAGTAATTTTGCTACCTCGGATAGTGAAAGTAGGGTGGAAAATTGCTCGCAGGCAGTCGCAGTCGGTCACGCGCCGATAATTCCTTAAAACCATCCTGTGATTTTGCGCTCCGAGAGTGAACCTTCGATCGCTCTTAGGATTGAGGAAATCACAAATTCAGGAAATCTCGTCAAAAAGTTGGCACAAAATGGTCGTCCTGTTGTATATTCGACAGTATCTTAATGTTAGTTCGTGCTGTGGATGGAAAAATGAAAAAAGATAAATATCCGAGATGGTCAGTAACGATGTATGTAACTGAGGCTGAATATCAGCTAATCCTCAGCAAAGCGGAACTACTTGATACGTCAATTTCCCGATTTTCAAAACAAGCAGTACAAACCTACATTAAGCACTTAGAAAAGCATCTCAAAGATACTGAATCTGTTGCAGCGTAGGGCTTGCAGCCATTGTTTCCACTCTCATTAAGATAAAAAAATCGCTGCACCTTTAGAGAGGCACAGCAAACAAAAATAAATTAGTAATTTCAATAATAACTTACTTGTCAATCCCTAGTTGACAGCAAGTAGCAAACACAAATCTGTTTTCTAAGCCTCTCTCTATATATGGTGTAGCGGGTCAACCTACTAGGAATTTCCCCGCTATGGATACCGTTTTACCGTTTTTCGAGTATTTCCCAATTCTACCACAATCTCCCCTAACTACGCAAGCAAACCGGAGATTTTGTGCAGCTAGCTTTGTAGCGGTTGGGGGGTTGGTGTAATGTATACCACGCAATCATCCTCTCAGAATTTATCCAAAACTCCTCAAACTTACTCAGGCTTCCTCTGCACTAAACATCAAGCCGACATCCAAGCGCGTGGACTTCTTAACGACTGGGCAAGGGCTGCTTGCCGTACTGTGACAAAGGAAGAGGCTAGTTTTCTCCTTGGATATGAGGCAAAGTCAGGAGGAATCTGGATAAGCGGTCAAACTCTGCAAGGTCAACTTCGCCCCGATAAACCTTGGAAAAGTGACAAAGACCCGGCAAGCAAGAAGGCCCCAAAATATCGGACGCCGCTAACTGACCACGGCTGCGATGCGATCGTACCAAGCCATCCCACAGATAAAAATTACTGGGAGCCGGAAAACCTAAAACAAGTTTGTTACCAGATCAATGGGCATCCTTGCTTAGTGCTTACCGAGGGGCCGTTCCAAACACTCGCCGGATGCAGCAACAATTTACCAACGATCGGACTCACGGGAGTCGAGAACGGCTTGACCGGGAAAAATGATGACGTGCAGGGCAAGCGCTACTTAATCCCCACTCTTGAGAAAAATGCTCGCGCTGGGTTTGGATTTATTTTTGCCTTTGATGCGGATGCAGCCGTAAACCCAAATGTGGCTTGGGCACAGCGAAAATTAGGTCATCAACTTTTGAAATTTAATATCCCCGTGTACGTCGCTACAGGAAACTGGGAGATGGGAAGCGATGGGGAAACAAAAGGTATGGATGACTTGATCCAGAAAAAAGGGATAGAAGCTTTCAGGAAAGCACTTTCCAAATCAAACAATTTTAAGGACTGGGAATCGGAGACTTTTGACGGCGAGGGGGCTAACTCAAAACTTCCTAGCTCCGATGCAATGGCCCGCCAGATTGCAGAAGATTATCGGGATAAATTGGCTTTCAACAACGAGGTGCTGTGCTGGTATCGGTACGAAGCCGAATCACCGGGCATCTGGGCTCCGGAGACTGATGAGTATGTCGAGTCGATCGTCTATCAAATCATTAAATCCAAAGGGCTGATTAATCTCCCCCCTTCATACGTCGGGGCAACGTTGCGATTCTTGCGGCATGAATTAATAGAGAGAAAGTGGAAGGCGAAAGCTGGCTTACTCCCGTTTCAGAATGGAGCCCTAGAAATTGCCACAGGTAAACTACACCCGCACTCACCCGGTTATAAATTTACTTGGAGCTTACCGCGTCCGCATTCCATTGTTGATGCTGAGTGGGGCAAAATCCGAGAATGGCTAGACTTTGCCACGCACAATAATAGTCACGTCAAAAATTTGCTGCTAGCATTTGCGGCCGCTACTCTCAAAGGCCGTGCAGATATCCAAAAATTCCTCCATCTCATCGGCATCGGTGGCAGTGGCAAAGGTACATTTTTCCATCTCTTAATGGCACTAATTGGTATCGAAAATTGCCACACTACCACCCTAGAAGACTGGTGTACCAATCGTTTTGAAGTCGCACAGGCTTACAGCAAACGGCTGGTAGTTTTTCCCGATGAGGACAAAGGTGTACGATCGCTCGGAAAATTTAAGCAGCTAACCGGTGGCGATTGGTTGCGAGCTGAGGAAAAAGGTAAAAAGCCGTTTAAGTTCAAGTTCGAGGGCATGGTTGTAGTTGCCTCAAATTTCCCTATTTTTGGCGCGGATAATTCTAGCGGTATGTCACGTCGCACAATCGCCGTCCCTTTTGATGCGATGGTGGCCCGCAATGCTCGCCGAAGTCTTATTGATGAATTCACCCCAGAGTTGGCGGCATTTACAAATTATCTACTTTCTCTGGATGACGCTTGGGTAGAAAATACTTTGCGTGGTGTGATGGAGATACCCGAAATCGGGGCCCAGTTCTGGGAAAGCAAAATTAGAGAGGATAGTATCGCCGGATTCCTAAACGACAAGTTAATTCTCGATCCACTTGCCCAAGTCGCAATCGGTGATTCCCCTAATGCCCAAGATTCTCTCTACCAGGCTTATTACCAATATTGCTCCGATCAGGGACACAGACCGCAGGCAGTGAAAAATTTCAGCCCTAACCTGATCGAGTGTGCGAGTGCAATTTTAGGCTGGCAGGTCGAAAAGGTTCATACAAAAGTCGGAAAGATAATCAAAGGACTCCGGCTGAGAACTGAGGGTGACAGGCATATCGCGACATACGACTACGAGCTCCGATCGCGCTGTGAAAAACCCGGTGACGGATTCGGTGACGGATTGGTGACGGATACGGTGACGGGTCAGAACCCAGAGCTAGAGCCGATTACAGCTCCGGTGACGGATTCTGCTTATAGTCGGGTGGAAAAAAATATTGAGGTAGATCGAAGGAGATGTGAAGAAATTACCAGCACTGGAGTATCAATCGATCAGTCACCAGATGCCAAACCTTTATCTGTAAAGACTCCTGACCCGTCACCGCAGCCGTCACCGCAGCCATCACCCAATCCGTCACCATCCAGCACGGTAAAGTTAGGCGATCGGGTAAAAATTACGGAAGAGTATCCCGGTCTAGAAACTTTGATAGGTGTCAAGGCGACTGTGGTGGATGACTTGGGCAAGGGAGATTTTGAGATTAAGTTTGATGCCGAGGTTGAGATACTTGGTGGCAAACCCAAAAAATCTCTAGTTATCTCCGATGACTACCTTCTCAGAGTTCCTCCGGTCGCAGCTCCCACAAATTCTCCGAAAAAGTTTCAGCTAGGCGATCGGGTGAAAATTATTCAAGGATTGCACAGGGACAGAGAAGGCACGTTGAAGGATTTCGGCTCCAATGCCACGGAGACGGAATATCAAATTACTCTCGATAAGCCATCCCACGGTCAGACCGAGGTTGTCATCACTGTCGCGCACTCCGAAAAATTTCCTGTTCTGATGCCAGCGCCAGTACCCAAAACTAAAACTGATTTACCGAGTCAGCCTGAGATTGATTTATCAATTCCTTTCTAAAACCTGCAACCTCTGGCGGGTAACTTTAAAGTTTCTGCGATCGCACTTTTGCCCTGTGCCACTCAGCAATCACGGCAACTCTATCGGGATATCGTTAATTTCTCTAAAGCCTTATCCCGTCTAGCTTTTAGCGCGTTTTTGTGGTACAATGGGAGGGGGAATTAAGCGAATTGTAAGCCAAAAATAAGGGAAATATAAATATGGAATTTTTGAGTTTTCGGGGCCAGCAACTTGAAGCGACAGTCATCAGCGCCGGCGGCCAGGATTTTGTAATTGCTGCGGTGGGCGATCGACTCGACAGCACGGCCGCAAGAATTCACTCGCAGCAAAAGATCGATATTGTGCCCGGGCTCGAAGTGAGGGAATTAGCTACCGGGACGAGGTATAAGGTGCTTTCTCGACCCGAAGGGCACATGAGGCACGTGCGGATCAAGGATGAGACCCGGAACTTGACCCCGATCGCAGTGACTGAGGATGTGCTTCGACAAAACTATCGGTTTGTGTCGGCGTAAGTTTCCCGGAGTTCTCGTGAATTAAGGTGAATTTTGGTGAGCTTTCGTGAGTTTTGGTGAGCTTTTGTTGTCAGGAAATGTCAAAAATGTCAGTTTTTGTCACAAAATTTTTAGTAAACGTAAGTAAACGTAAGTAATTTCGCAGGGTTATAGCTTCGATATATTTGGATATATTTTTGATATATTCTTATAATTTTTTATAACTTCTTATGCGAGCGCTACAGTATTAGGGAGGTTTTGATTGCCGACTTAATACACTGTTTGGGCGATCGGCGGGTGTCGAAGAGTGTAAAAAGTGTATTTAATCGGGGCCCAACGCGGAGAAATTTACAATTAAAAACAATTAAAACCTCGACTTAATGGACGTTTGCCGCCGATCGCCCACACAAAACAGTCCATTAAGTCACTTTCAAAATAATTGCTAAAATTACGCCAATCCCAGTGACAGCAAGGGTTCCGTCGCGGTAAAATTCTTACGCTTCAGTGTAAGTATTGGCAAGTATTGGCAAGGGTGCGATCGCCTAAAACATCCCGTCAAGTAACTCAGTAACGTCCTGCTGGTCGCGGCCGCGGTTGTCGTCATAAATCATCAGCGTGTTCAAATTCTTATGGCGGCTGAGTTTTTGGACTTTCCGCACATTCCCGTCTGTCGCGTCCAGGGCTGCCGTAATTGCCGAGTGTCGGATGCGGTGCGGACTCATCTGCTTTTTGATACCAGCTTTCTCGCTGTGCCGGACAACAATCTTGCGGATACCGTCACCGGTGAGCCGATGCCCTGAGTTAGCAAAGTCGAGAGCGGTAAACAGTGGAGTCTCTGGTGAGGAATTGCCACCGCGAGCGTCAAGCCAATCGGCGATCGCCTGCACAGTCGCCGCCCCCAAGTCCACCATTTCTGAATGAGTGCCGCGTCCCTTGCCGAAAATCCGCAAAGTCCTACTTGCCGGGTCAAAATCTCGAACGTTCAACTGACTAATCTCATTGCGTCGCAGCGCGTTACCCCACAGCAGTCTAAGCAGAGCATAATCTCGCTTGCCCGCCAGAGTTGTCCGATCGCACTGCTGCAAGATTCGCTCAAAAGTTGAAGCGTCAACTCCCGTCGTGTCTCGGTAGCTGGTAACTTTTTCCCCTTTGATGTCCCCTAGCGTATAGTGACAAGCGCCGAGCTTGCGGCCCATTTCCACCAACGACTTAACAGCCGCCAGCCGTCGGTTAACAGTGGCCTCCTTAAGTCCTTTGTCGATGAGCTTAGCTTTGTACTTCAAAACCACCGACACAGCTTGACGTTCCTCAAGGTGCAGGAATTCCAAAACGTTGTCAGGCACGGCAGATATCCCCGTCATAGTCACCAGAAAATCATTCACGTCCCTCTCATAGGCGCGGCGGGTATTTTCTGATCGCTTGTCAGCTAAAAGTTGTTTGAGCACGTCGGGGTCGGTATCTAACGGATC
>NZ_JAUBUR010000116.1:0-1024 GCF_036705485.1 Microcoleus sp. AT9b-C3
CGGCCGTAACTATAACGGTCCTAAGGTAGCGAAATTCCTTGTCGGGTAAGTTCCGACCTGCACGAATGGCGTAACGATGGCCACACTGTCTCCTCCCGAGACTCAGCGAAGTTGAAATGTTTGTGATGATGCAATCTCCCCGCGGAAAGACGGAAAGACCCCATGAACCTTTACTGTAGCTTTGTATTGGACTTTGAACAGATCTGTGTAGGATAGGTGGGAGGCTTTGAAGCCCGGTCGCTAGATCGGGTGGAGCCAACGTTGAAATACCACCCTGGTGTGTTTGAGGTTCTAACCTAGGTCCATCATCTGGATCGGGGACAGTGCATGGTAGGCAGTTTGACTGGGGCGGTCTCCTCCCAAAGCGTAACGGAGGAGTTCGAAGGTACGCTAGGTACGGTCGGACATCGTGCTAATAGTGCAATGGCATAAGCGTGCTTAACTGCGAGACTGACAAGTCGAGCAGATGCGAAAGCAGGACATAGTGATCCGGTGGTTCTGTATGGAAGGGCCATCGCTCAACGGATAAAAGGTACTCTGGGGATAACAGGCTGATACCGCCCAAGAGTTCATATCGACGGCGGTGTTTGGCACCTCGATGTCGGCTCATCTCATCCTGGGGCTGTAGCCGGTCCCAAGGGTATGGCTGTTCGCCATTTAAAGAGGTACGTGAGCTGGGTTTAAAACGTCGTGAGACAGTTTGGTCCCTATCTTCCGTGGGCGCTGCAGATTTGAGGAAGCCTGCTCCTAGTACGAGAGGACCGGAGTGGACGCACCTCTGGTGTACCGGTTGTCACGCCAGTGGCATTGCCGGGTAGCTAAGTGCGGAAGAGATAACCGCTGAAAGCATCTAAGCGGGAAACTCGTTCCAAGATGAGATCTGCCGGGGCCTTGAGCCCCCTGAAGGGTCGTCGTAGACCACGACGTTGATAGGCTGGGTGTGGAAGCGCAGCAATGCGTTAAGCTAACCAGTACTAATTGCCCGTGCGGCTTGACCCTATAACTTTGATGCTGCAACACGCAT
>NZ_JAUBUR010000068.1:0-15390 GCF_036705485.1 Microcoleus sp. AT9b-C3
GAACTCTAACCCTAGAGGGTTTACCTCATCAATGCTAGCCATCCCCCTTTTTCAGGTTTCGGCTAAACGACTCGCACTCCTAAAATTATCCTAACACTGAAACCGTCAAGCGCTATTTTGACATATATCTGAAATATACACTCTTGCAACTCTTCAAGTTTTTTCGTGTATCTAATTATTTTTTGGTTCGTTCAACATTTTTGCTAAGCAAGAGAGCTTTAACGCGCGATCGCCCATTCCTCAAGTTAGATGGCTACCCAAGAGAGTTCGATCGCCCATCGAGAGCGATCGGCTACCCAAGAGAGTTCGATTTGTTGTAACCATCTGCGTACAGTAGCCCTGTGTACCTTAAACGTTTGGAGCGATCGCAACTTCCCACTCATCTTCTAAAGGGCATCCTTTCTAAATCAAGTTCAGCAACTTTTGCGAGAGCTTCTAAACGCTTCTTTAATGTTTTATGTCGGGGACCTTCTACAGCATACTCATATTTAGAACCTGTATGTTGCAGTTCATAAATTTGGCACTCAATTAAGTTGCTCAAGTTGCCGACTAGCTTTTTGACAGGTATTAGCCACGCTTTAGCTAACGCTTTAGTACGGAACCCAATCCAAGCTGTAAAGTAGGAGCCGTCTTCGCTAATTTGATAAGCCACATTGGGCGATAATTTAACCAGGGGTTCGATGCGGACAATACCCAAACCTTTGAGTTCTCTCAAGCTGTAATTTAGGAGTTCTCCGCTGTTCCACTGGATGTGAAATGGACGTGGCTCTTCAACGTTCAAGTGTTGGACTCTCCCCATTCGTTGAACTCCTTCTCGGTGCTGTAAAATGCAATCTCCCTCTCTAAATCCGTAGAAGCCTTGTTTCTTTGTTAGGTTTTCTAACTGCTGCTTCCAGGCTTCTTCCCAAGCTATGTGAAAGTCGAGAAGTTGGTAATTTTCTTCGCTCAATTGTTGAGCTATTTTTTCTTTTAACTGCTGTTTGTAGATTGGCATAGCGAATTCTAAAAAGTTGTGGGGTACTTCGAGAGCTAAATGCGTTTTAGCTCGGATTCTGATATCGGTAACAGATAAATAGCTGGCGGCTTTTAATTGCTGGGGTGTCGGGATATCTATGGTACAAATTGTCGGGTAGCCGGGAAACAAGTTGATGGGAAAGTGATACAATTGGTCGAGAGCCCAGATGAGAATGTGCTGTTCAGTGAGCGATTCTACTTTGAAAGGAGTTGCATTGCTGAATTGTACCTGGTCGGAATTAGCCAGTACGATGGTTGTGCAAGTTGGAAGTTCTCCAGCAGTCTTTCTAGGGATAAACTGAGGAACGAGGGAGATTGTAAGGGCGCGGATTTCGTCGAGGTTATAAGTCCAAGAAAATGAATCTTCGCCGGGACTTGCGTCCCAAGTAATTGTCACAGGTTTTTCAGTTTTGTTGAGAGAAGTAACAATGCCGTATTGGTTGCCTGTTTTTACGATATCGTTTAATTTGAAGGGATGTTCTTCAGCAGGTGCATCCGCGAGAAAAGGAAAAATTACTGCAATCACTTCTTTAATTTGAGGGGAGTGCTGGCTTGCTGATTCAGGAAAGGTTTTGTGGGGGTTAATATTAGAATTGTTAGTATTCATAACGGTAAAAAGTTGGTTATCCCTTAACTTTTCCCGCTAGGGGTAGCTTTTAATTTAGAGGTTTCCTCAACCAATAGTTATTGCTTAAATTGCAGGAAATGACTTAGCTGTTGTTAGAGGGGAGGCTCAGTTGCTGCAATCGCCAACTATATTGGTATCACCCACATCTACGATCGCACAGCTATTAGTGTGAGTATATTTACTCATATAATTAGAGCGCTCGGTACAAAATGCGATCGCTAGGTCGCGTCAATCAAGACTAGAATAACAAGCTATACACTTAGTACACTTTAACAAGCCTGCCTTTGACAATCTATCGGGTTAACAGCACCTAATTGATAAAAAATTCTCCCAGTTATCAGTTGCTTCTATAACTGGGAGAATTTGCGGGAAAGCCGATATATTCAGGACTTACGCAAAAATTGGCTTAACACACTACTCATAGCGGTAACGTGCGCCAAGTGCACCTACGTATAGAGTCTGTGGGTAATTCCTGATATTAATCTAACGCAGGTATCTCGATTAATTCGATTTCAAACAGAGCTGCGTCGTTATTCTTTAGGCAAAGTAGGCTTTGGTGGAATGTCAAAAACAATCACAAATGTGAATTCTTTGACAAACCGTTGCAAAACCCGAAAATGATCGTCTGCATCCCTCCTCCTGCGAAATCGCGCCACAACAATACGCTGACAATTAGGAAGCAGCTTAATGATGCACCACGGATGCAATCTCTCAAAATAAGTCATTTTAACCTCACCAGCGACAGTAACAGGTTGCGTTCTTTTTTCCTTGCTTGCCATTACGCTAGTTGAGAGAATATTCTTCAAGACAGGTCACGCTGACCTTGACAATTAATTAGGTTTGTGCTTTCAACCGCTCAAATTCTTTTCTAACGCACCTTCTTATCTTCGGAATGCGGACACAGCAAGTTCGCCAGTATGTCGGGAATCTCCTCAAAGTGTTCCAGGAGAAAATCCATTACTGCTAAATGGCGCAAATCTACAGCAGTAGGAAATCTTCGATTTTTTCCCCGCTTAAACCAACCCTGCACTGTTGAATCAGAGCGGGAACAAATGGAGGCAATTTGCTCGTAACTTACCCCCCACTTGACATAAAACTGTTTCGGCGTCATGCCCAATTGGCATTGGCTGTAAACTGCAATCAAATTGCGTTCTCTATCTGTCAAAGTATGCGGCTTTTTCATCCTCACACCTCTCTAAATCTTCCTCCCATGCCGTATCAAATTGACACCAAGCTGCACTCTTGGAATCAGGAGCCAGCCAAATTACGTAGCACCACATCCAACAGCAACGGCGCTGTTCGTAGTTGTAAAATTTGCCGATAACTGTTCCCCCATCGGCTTCTTCGCCAACATCGGCCCAGCGCACCATCTCGCCACACTCAAAGCGCGGGGGATGAATTTGGGCAAAATTTGCAGGCAACTCAGTTGAAGGTGGTAGATCCTTCAACTGTTTTAGTGGCAGGCCCGAAATCAAATCTCGCTTTCCTTTTGAGATTGACATGAGTTCTTAACTGTGCATCGACTGCAACAGATTTGTTTTGATAGGTTTTTAGGCCAATTTCTTGATAAAGAAATTGCAGCGCGATATTTCCTTAAATCAATCAATTGGAATCTATATTTGACGAACTATTCTCAATGCCAAACTCTGGCTAGGCTATCAGTTTTTTGAGATACCGCCCAATCGCGTTGATGTCAAGTCCGGTTGCAGCAGACTGGTATAGTAAAGGTGTAGTTGCTTTTGTCAGCGAGGTGCGATGATGGACAAACGTCTCCAAATCGAACCACACCGGGAAGTAGAAGAACTATTGGAGAATATTGATGACTTGTTCTTCAGGCTCTAACTGGCCGCAAAAAAGGTTGCAGGTAGAATCAAACAATAGTATAATTAGATTAGTTACTAATAATTTTCTGGGTGGCGCGGTGTTATGACAGCCCTTGAACCTGTTACCTTCAGAGACCTCATCGACGCGATCGCCACATTGCCGATTATCAATTTTCCTGAGAATTCTAGTCAGTTGAATAGCAATAAGCGGGAAGTAAGTTGCAACAAGCGCCTCCGATTGCCCAGAAAGCGATTGAGCCGGATTTGGTTGGCCATCAAAGAATAGAAGCCAGTTAGCCTACTTGACGTAATGCCCCTTTCGTCCAATAATGAAGGAATTTACCCGTCAAGGATGCGCCGTGAAGGTTCAAGGGAATGGGCGCGCTAAGATTTTGACGCCCGCAGAAATTGACCGACTGTTTGACCGGGGTTTTATTACAGCAAGGGACAGGCTTTTGTTTGCTGTAACTTTTTACTGTGCCTGCCGCATTTCAGAGGCGTTAGCTTTAACAACTCACGACATTGTTGGGGGGTCAGTCACGTTGCGGAAAGCGACGACAAAGGGGAAATCAGCAACGCGAACGCTGCCGCTCCATCCTATGCTGGCTAAGTATTTAAAGGCTTACAATCCAGATGCGGGTTTTTTGTTTCCGGGGCGAGACAATACGAAGCCTTTGACTCGCGCCGCATCGGATGTGATTTTTAAAGAAGCTTGCAAGCGGGTAAGAATTAAGGGGGCTTCAACACATTCGATGCGGCGGACGGCGCTGACTAATTTGAGCAATGCGGGGGTGCCGCTGCGGGTGATTATGGAGATTTCGGGACACAAAAATTTGTCGAGTCTCCAGCGCTATTTGGAGGTACAGCCGGAACAGCTTGTCAAGGCTATCGGGCTCTTGAAGTAAGGCGACAGAGCTCAATATTTTCCTGTCCTTTAATATTACCGGAGTTTATAGATATTCCGAAACCGACAGCATTCAGCATCAAACAGCAACTTAACCGTTCCCGTTCCGCTATTCCGTCCTTTCAATCCAATAATTTCAGCCGTTCCCCCATCAGGAGAATCCCGATTGTAATAATCGTCCCTGTAAACTCCAAGCACAACATCCGCATCCTGTTCAATTCCACCTGAACCACGCAAATCCGATAAACTCGGACGCTTGTTCGTGCGAGTCTCTACCCCCCGATTGAGCTGAGAAAGCAGCACAACCGGCGCGTCAACCTCGCGAGCCAAAATCTTCATCTGCCGCGTAATTTCGCTAATTTTATTGACAACATTTTCATCCGCCGAATTCACCATCAATTGCAAGTAATCAACAATTACCAAACCCAATGGGCCGCGCTCACAAACAAACTCCCTAACTCTGGAACGAATCTCCAAGGGAGACGGTTCCAAACTTTCGTCTATCCAAAAATCAGCATCGCTAACTTTCCCCAAAGCCGAAGCTAGCACTTCGTACTTACCAGCTAGGTTAACTTTCCTGATATCTTTCACCGACACCCCACTCTCAAGTGCCATTAGTCGCGCTGCCAAGTCCCGACCTGGCATTTCCATCGAAAACATCAAAACTCGACCGTTCGTGGGAAGGCAAGCAATGTTGTAGCCAAGGGCACAAGCCAAAGCTGTTTTGCCACTGCCCGGACGACCTCCTATAACAATCAATTCACCTCGGTAAAATCCGCCTCCCAAGAGGTCGTCGAGGTCGTAAAACCCTGTGCTGATTCCAGGAAAGTAGTTAGCAGTCTCCAAGCGCTCTTCCTCAATTTCATCTAGATATCGCCAAAGCTCCCCGCAGTATTCCGAGAGAGGCCGAATAGCTTTTTGCCGCTCTTCTTTGTACTTATTGAGGGCAAAAATCTTTTCCTCGGCTTTATTTAGTATCGCATCCAATTCGGTGGAAGTCTCGTAGCCAAGCTGCACGAGGTCATTACCAACTTTGATGAGTTCGCGCCGGACAAACTTGTCTACGACTAGCAAGGCATATTGGTCGATGTTGACGGCTGAAACAGTTCGGTCTACCAGCATTACCAGTTTGGTTTGACCCCCTACTACTTCCAGCAGGTTGTGGTCGTCGAGGAAGGTGGTGACGTTCATCAAATCTGTGGGCTGCTCCTTAGAGTGCAGCGCTAAAGCGGCCCGATAAATGTGTTGGTGGACTGTAATTGCTAACGCTTCGGGACGCAGAATATTTGCGACTCGGTTAATCGCGATTGGGTCGATCAGAATTCCGCCTAAAATTGCTTCCTCTGCATCAATATTGCTCGGAATAATTTTGTCAACTAAACTGACTGCCATGTCTGGTATTCTCCTTTGAGCTTGTTGCTAATTCAACTGTGCGAAAAGTTGTCTAAAAGATGAAAAGCTGTCTAAATGGGTTGGATGATCACTGTTTTCACAGCTAAGCTAAATAGCTAAGTAGTAGACAATTTGTTCACAATTTGTTTTGCTTGCTGAGGAAATCGCTGTATCCACTGCAAGTAAATTTGCTGCTGAATACCTAGCGCTGCGAAAGCTTCTTCGCCTAGTTCTTGGAACTGTTCGGATAACTTTCGATGAGTTGTTAATGGCATATACTGAGGGTCAATATAATCCTCAGTTATTCTTGTTGTCTGTGCAGAAGGAGAATTTTTTGGAGTTGGAGAAGAGCCTGCTGAAGCTGGAGACGAAACAACATTTGTTGGGTTCGAGTTTGGAAAACCATTAGTTTTTCCCCACCAACGACCGCGCAAACAGTCAACAATCCATCCTGAAGGGTTAGATATTTGCTTTGTTTGGCTTCTGATTTGCAGCAGGTTTATGGCTGCTTGAATTTCTTCTAAGTTGTACTGGAGGACGCAAACTCTCAATTCGGGATTCATCCCTCCTGTGGCTTGCATAACTATCTCGACAATCTGAGTCGCATCGGGGTTTGTAATTGCAACCGCTTCAGAGTTAGCAATCGCAACTACTTCGGCAATTTTAGTCGTTTCGGAATTGACAATTGCAACCGCTTCGATAATTTCAGTTACATCAGGATTGGAAATTGCAACCGCTTCGGAATTGGCAATTGCAACCACTTTGACAATTTCAGTTGCTTCGGAGTTAGCAATCGCAACCGCTTCGGCAATTTCAGTTACATCAGGGTTGGCAATTGCAATCGCTTCATAATTGGCAATTGCAACCACTTCGGCAATTTCAGTTGCTTTGGAATTGGCAATTACAACTGTTTCGACAATTTTAGCGACTTGAGGATTAACGAACGAAGATGTTTCGAGATTTAACCGGACAGCTTTGTTGGTTATTGTTGGTTCGGCGCCAGAGATTCTTTGATGGTCGAGGCTGTCGAGTTTTGTGGGTAGTTTTTGCGGGGGTTCAGAGGTTAAACCTGTTTGTTCTGAACTGCAAGGTATTGTCGCATCATCGATCGCTTGAATTTTATCTGAATTAGTATTCAGATATTCAGCGGTTGGGGCGGAATATTTATCCTCAGTTAGAATTTTTAGTCTTTGTTGTGAATTTTTATTTGACTGACTGTCTTTGGTCTGGATTTGAGTAGCAGGTTTTGGTTCTACATTTTTTGGTTTTACATTTGTCTTGGCTAAATTTTCTCTTTCTTCAAAAAAACTTAAAAAAACAGCAGCAACATTTTCAGTGCTTTGCTGTCCTTTCTTATCCTCTGTAAAGAGTACGGCGCCATCAGGGTTTGAACCCTCTATTTGCTCAATTTTTGACTGTTGACGTTGATTTTTTGATGAGTTGCTCAGTTTTTGGAATTTTGAGTGGGTATGAGTGAAGGGGCGAACGTCGCCCAGGTGCTGCACTGCTATGCGAAAAATGCCGCGTCCGTAGTTTTTCAGGATTTTGACCAAACCGAGTTTTTCGAGCTGTCTGAGGGCTGTCCGCCTGGTGTTGGGGCTGTAGGGCTTGCCATTGCGGACTCTTGTGGCTCGTTTTTCGCCCAAGGGGATGTCATAGATGTCGATTTCCTCTGGTTTGCCGCCGATGCAGGTTCTGTACAGGTAGAGGGCGAGTTTGATGGCGCTGGGGGTAGCGCCTTCGAGTACGTCGGCCAGGGCTTCGTAAATTGAGGCATATCTGGTGAGTGGTGGTTTGTGCCAGGTAGTTGTATCTGCAACCATTTTTTGTTCGCGGTAAAAATGAGCGTGTCACTTTTAGCGGCTGTGGTAGCTACTAGAAGCGTGCGAGAGGGGTTGTTATGGATTTGGTCGGATTTGGTCGCGGGGTATCCGCTCGTGCTTGCAGCAGGAAGGCGAGATGCGCTCCATCGCGCTGCATTGGCGATCGATCGTCGAGCCCGTGCGATTATTTTTTCCATCCTGCCAGGTCGATCGTCGCGGGATGTGGTGGCGGATCAGTCTTATCAGACTCATAAGAGTTGTAATCAAAAGCTGAAACTTATATATAGCAAGAGTTTCAAAAAATCATAATCCTGGGATGTGGATAAGATTATCCTGGGATGTGGATAAAATTGTCCTGGGATGTGGATGTTTTTGTAATCAAGCTTAAACCCATATACTGTAAGGGTTTGAGGTCAATTTTTTAAGTTTTTTTTATGATTACACGGCTGCTGTCAGCTTGATTACGGCAACTAGCCCTTTAGGCTCGCTGGATCTCGTTAATTCTGAAAATAGGAGTATTTGAATGCGTTCACCTGCATAGCTATCCGCGAGATACCGGACAAAACTGGACAACCAGCTCAAACCAGTAAAGATACAGCCCGGTAAAGTCTGGACTGAGGTTGCGTTAAGAAAGTCATGGCACCCGCAAGATACGCAGCCAGCCCCAGGCTCTGTCGCTGCGATCGCTCAAATTGAATAACAACTTGAATAACCAATCTTTTATTGATCGGGCGTAAAAAATTTTTGCTTGCTGTTGATTAGTAAGGCTTTTGCTGGGTAACATCAAAATTCTCTAACGTGCCTAAAATCGACACAGCGCAAGGTCAAAGTTTTTTATCTGCTTGAAGTCACGATCGTAGGATAAAAAACACTAACCCAATCTATGAGCAGCTTTGGGTAATACAATTTCTCTAAAATGCTGCTACAATGCGGGTCGAGTACCCAATACAATTAGATTCGAGCGGTACAAACTACTGTTGCATTATTTTGGAGAAATGGTATAAGTTTTCCGAAGCAGCGACCAGTGAGGCGACGAGTCAGTTTGGTACGAGTACCGCGCCCCAAAACTGAATTCAACAGCCGACAAGTTTCAAACCCCCATCGATCTAAAATCTCCAATCTCAAATGCGAGCGACTTCACTCAGCGATATCCAATAGAGCGAGCAATTTAGTCTCTATTTCCGGGCTGACAGTCCGCTGACCACGCTCTATCTGAGCAATCAGCGACTGTGAAACCCCCAACCAACCAGCTAATTTTCTCTGAGTCCACCCCTTACCTTCACGGGCTTTTCGCACGGAAGCACCTGCTATCGAGAGTGGTTTTGCCGAAGCGCGCTTTAATTGTTTGGGTTGGGTCTTCTTTGAGATTAAAAGTGGGATGGGTTCTGGCTGAAGGATGGTAATTTTGGCCGCCAGCCAGCATTCTAGGTAGCCTTTTGGGTTTCTTTCCTTGTTCTCAGGCTGAAGTTTATCTGGATAAGTTTCCGGGTCAAATTCTATTTGCCACTCCAGATTCATTAATAGTTTTAAGGCACTATCCCAGCTCTGCTTTAATTTGTAGGCTTTGCGATTATCGCTGCGAGCTGAGTCAATTTGTGGAGATGGTAAAATCGCTTTTAGTAGCGTTAAAACTCGGTATTCACCACTGGCGTGAAATCGGCTTTCTATGGTGACATGAATTGCTAGTCTTAAGGCAAATTCGTTATGGTACGGATCGATTCTCAGCACTTGCTGGGAAAGATAGCCAAACTGATATAACGCTTCTCTCGACTTGGCTCCAGCTCGGTTCAAAAAATCCTGAGTCCACAATCCGGGTTGGACTGTGATGTAGATTTCATGGGGGTTGTCTATCTTACCTTCAAAATTTAACTGACCTTGGGGTTTGATGTAGACATTCCACATTCTCCCTACAGGAGCACTAGCTATAATTTGCCCTTTCTTGTTCATTCCCTCAATCCAAACAGCTTTGACCAACAAACAATCAAGGGCAAATGCTGTATTAGCAATCTCTAGCAGTTTTTCTATTTGAGTTTTTTTGTGATTTTTATCCCATCCCATTTCCTTAACAATATCGGTGGCTTTTAGTGTAAAGCTGCTGTGCCAAGGAGTTTCTTGTTTCATGGTGTGAGCTGCAAAAATAATGTGCAATTTTGCGCTGGTAAACCCAAACTTATCAATGATTTGCTGGGCTTCGTTCCAAGGCAGCAGGGTAATGTCACCTGGGCTGGAAATGTAATGCTCGATATAATTGTTTGAGTTACCCTTTGCTTCATGTTGAAAAACAGCAATACTGCTGGCAGCTTCATACCACAAATCAGGTCGGATCTGCGCGCGGAGACTGGAAGCCATCAGAGCTGCTGTTGGAACAGCTTCTACAGATTTATTCTTGAATAATGGGGGTTCGGTTACTGAAATTGGAAGGGGTGCAAGTTCTAAGATTTTTGCCAACTGAGCTGCTGATAGATTTTGTATATTTATTTGTTGTAGTAATTCATCGGCAGCATGATATCCACACGCACTAATTATCTGAGATTCTGTCCGGGATTCGGATTTGGGTAAGGATGCGTCAGGGTGAAAAGCGATCGTTCCAGGCAGAATATCCGATAGGTTTTCTCCTCGATTCCAGGGTTCTAATTGATTCAGTATCCACTCTGCATTCTTTTCCAAAAAATCTGATGTCAAGTATTTCTCGAATGTTTTTTCAATACTTCCTAATAATTGTGGGGTGATTTTTAAATCGCGATACGGTAAGTGTTTTATTCCACTGTTTTGAGATATAATTATTTTCAAAGCGTGATGCAATCGGGTAGCAATATTCACTAATATTGAATATAGGAGTTTACCTTCTCTACCTAGTTTGAGAGCGTATTGTTGGATGCGATCGCGGTCTCTCATAAGGACAATGTGTTTTCAGGTTGCCACATATATCGAATCAAGCAAGATTTAACCCGCCGACTATTAATGGTAAACTCCTCAAGGCGATCGGTGCTTGCTACAACCAACAAAAAGCTGTTTTGCGATCGAAATTACCGTCAGACAGAACAACTTATCAAAAAATTCACAAACTGACTCACAAGCTTGCATTGCCTCATGGATAACTACCTCCACAATGCAATTCGTTTATTATAGATTGTCTGGCAGCTAATCAGATCGAAGGCGATCGATAAAAACGATGGGTAGAAACAGTCGATCGATTTCAGCAGACAGCCCCATCGAAACTTTGTTGTTATACCAAATTCATAAAATATCGCTAAATATCTACCCCCTCAACTCCCCCGTTCGAGGGGAGGAGTTAGAACTGCCTCTGTAGCAGAAATTTATGAAATTGGTATTATTCCCCACCATTTTGTTTCAAAACCGCCTCAATTTCCGCCAGCTTTTGGCGCAAAACCTCCTGCAACTCCACAAGTTGGTCAACTTCAGCTTGCTCCAACACTTGAGGTGAGAGCTTTTTCAAATTCCCGGCTGCCAACTTAACCTGCTTGAATTGGCGGGCTGCCCCTGGGAAATCATCCAGATTAGAATTGATAATTTCTTGCACCAATTTACGAGTTTGAGTCACCGACAATTTCTCGGCAATAACTCGATCGGTTGCTTGAACTCTAATCGGCTGCGCTTCTTCCTCTGGCAAGACTAAATTTTTAGCAGAGAGTTTAGAAAGAGCCATTGCATGAACCCCTTTAAGTCCTAATTGCCTGATAGCAGTCTTAAGGTCATCAGCCAAAGACAGCATCGGGAAAATGTTGGCATCGATAGAAGCGGGATTGAGCTGCAAATCCAACAGTGTCCGCAAAACGGCCAACTCTTGTTCATCCAAACCCAAAGCGGCCCAACCCTGTTGCTGCTCGTCAGGTGCCACCGTCACCAACTCGGAAACCAAGTTCATCCGTTTTTGCGCGTTCAAGCGTCGCACCACTGTCGAGAGAATGCGGGGGATAGTTGCAGCTTCCAAACCCGTATTTTCAGACAACTCCCGCACAATAGCTTCTGCTTTATCGAGGGGATTGAGGTCTTCACGGTGCAGGGAAGTCAGCAGTGCTTTGCGGTGCAAAGCCGCGGGTTCTGGAACGATCACAGCTTGTAAAGTTTCCCAGCCCAGATTTTTAGCGCTGCGCCAGCGCCGCTCTCCATCGAATATCACGAGTTCTCCCCGTTGAATCAAGATAATGGGTTGCAGTTGTCCGTCACTAGCGAGGGAGCGGGACATGGACTCGATACTTTCCGGCAAAAATGTCTGTCTGGGTTGTTCAGGATTAGGCTGAATTTGGTCTAGTGAAATGGAGAGGATACCGCTGGCGGATTCTAGTTGTTCTCGCAGTGCAGTCAATTGAGATTCCAATTCCGTTGAACCCGATTTTCGCAGTTCTTCAATTTCTGCTTTGAGTTCCTGAATCTCGGATTCAGCTTCAGAGAGGTGCATTGACTGCTTGGCGGATGAAAAATAATTTCCCAAGTCGGGAGCTTTACGGGCGGCCATGGCGATTTTAGATTTTAGATTTTAGATTTTAGATTTGGATTGGAGAAAGTGAGTTCATGGCGAAAGCAATAAACGAAGGATTCGTTTTCGCCGGCGCAAGTTGTGACTGTGAATCAAATACTATTTCTTTTTTTTTCCTTTTTTGGCAACAGCCGGGGCAACTTCATTTCCCATTAAAGTAGCTAGGTGCTTAACAATTTCTTTGAAGTCCCCTAAAGCTGGGTGAAGCGGGCGATAAAGGTGTAATGGCAACCCTTGACCGCTGGCATTGACAAATTCTGCACTGTCCCGAATAGGTGGAAAAACGCGGATATTCATCTGCTCTAGCTGGGCTGGCAAGGACTCTAAAAGTTGTCGGTGGACGGCTCGTTTCGTATCGTATTGGTTGGGTACAAACCCTAAGATTTCTGGTTGCGGCTTGAGGCGTAATTGTTTGCAATGGTGGTAGTACCACTCCAGCAGGTGAGCTGCTCCTTGAATTGATTTTGGTTCGAGCTGTACGGGCACTATTATATGAGTGCAAGCAGTTAGTGCCATCAAGGGCAAGGGGCCGAGGGTAGCGGGGCAGTCGAAGATAATTAGGTCGTGATCCATTGGATAGTCGCTCAGGCAATCGCCTAGAAGATAAGCGCCACGCTTGTGCAGAACTAACTCGTCTGCTGTTTGTGTCAGCGTCATTCCGCCTTGACAAACGGTTACATTATTGGTGTGGGAACTCCAGGTAGGGGTAAGAGGCCAAGAGCCATTGAAGCTTTCTCGCATTATGGCGGACAGTGTGTGTTCTGGCTCTGGCGAATTTAGACCGCAAAAAAGGGTCAGGGAGCCTTGGGGGTCGAGATCCATAATGGCTACTTTCAAACCCCTCAACCCGAGTTCGTAGGCGAGGTGAACTGAAAGTGTGGTTTTGCCAGTGCCGCCAGCATTGCTGATGATTGCTAGTCGAATTTGCATACTTTTGAATTAAGTAGATGATTTAAGTATGATATATCGAGAGTCGGCATCAGATATCGATATATGAGAGCATTACGGTAAACCACCGTTGGGCCCCACGTTGAAACAGCAAGTTAATATTTAGTCGGTCGAGCAGAATCTCGTCAAGTTTAGTAGGGGCGAAGACTGTTGAAAAAAATTTAATTTCGATCGCTCTTACTGAAACACGGAACGTCATATATCGATATCTGAGGTATGGGATCTAACCGCCGAGTTAACTTCGAGCGCAGTCTTGGGACGGTGCGATCGTACAATGTACTAGGGAACTTCAAAGGCACGGAAGGGTTGGGCGAGTCAACTGAACAATTTGCATTAAAATACCTAGAATTAGTTGAATGTTTTCAACTAAAACAGCAGGATTCCCCCACCATACCGTTTCGGTATGGTGGCGTGAGCAATGCGCGTGAGAGAGCCATTGCACCACCAACCAAATCGATAATCCCGTAGGCGCTAAACAAGTGAGGCGGTGTATAAGTAAACGAACAAATTATTTGATTGTCATAGTTTCACGCGTTGAGATATAGTGGCGTCATGAAACAAGTCCTGACAGTATCTTGCAAGCTCGAAGTAACGCCGGAGCAATCGACGAAAATCGATTCGACGCTCCTGGCGTTTGCTAATGCTTGCGAATACGTGAACCAAACTGCTCCTTCAACTCTGACAAACGAGTTGGCGATACAGTCCTTGGTTTATCACGATGTCAGAACTAGATTCAGCTTGTCTGCTCAGTTGGCGATTCATGCGATTAGACGGGTTTCTGGTAACAGGAAAACGGCCAAGAAAGATGGCAAGCCAGTTAAAAACTTTGCTCCAACAAGTGCCACTTACGACCCCCGCACCTTCTCTTTCAGAGAGAAAGACTGGACTGTAAGTTTGACCACTATCAACGGTAGAGAGCGATTTCCACTTGCTATTGGCAACTATCAGCTTGGATTGTTGAAGGGGCAAGTCCCCAAAACAGCCACGCTAGTAAAACGTAAAGATGGTACTTACTATCTGAACATTCAGCTTGAATCTGTACCACCAGAACCAATCGAAACCGACAAAGTTTTGGGGTGTGATTTGGGGCGAACTGACATTGTTGTTACATCCGAAGGGGATAAATTTAGCGGCAAAGAAATTACCGCAATTAGAAATCATTACGCCAAACTTAGAGCGGATATCCAACAAAAAGCTACGAAAGGCACACGCAGTGCTCGACGCAGATGTCGAGCATTGTTGAAACGGTTGTCGGGCAAGGAAAAACGCTTTCAGGAATTGGTAAATCACACCATCAGCCATCGACTGATAACTAGGGCTAAGTCGAGTAGCCAAGCTATTGCTTTGGAAGATTTGACCGGAATCAGAGAGCGAACCAATAGCCTTCCTCGCAGCAAAAAAGAGCGGAGGTTGAGTAATAGTTGGGCGTTCTTCCAATTGCGGCAATTCTTGATTTACAAAGCGATAAAATATGGCGTAAAAATCTTGTTGATCGACCCTAGATACACGTCGCAGACTTGCCATAACTGCAACCATATCCACCCGGTTCGGGGTGAATCTTATCGGCAAGGTAAGCAGTTTGTTTGTGGACATTGTGGCTATGTTGGCGATGCAGATTATAACGGGGCGAAAAATATTTCGGCTCTTGGGGTTGTTGTAAACCAGCCTGAAGGTTCGGGGCTTTGCTGTTCTTTGAGCGGTGATGCATAGCGGGCTATTGAAAGCCCCCACTATACCGCTATACGCGGTTGGTAGCGGGTAGTTTACTATAAACCGTCCTATCTTCTAGTTTCATGAACCTCCAGATACTGCCTGTTGTCACTGCACCATAAACACAGGAAATGCTGTTATCTTTTTGAATATTAAAAATCTGGGCTGCCAACATTTCTGCAATGCACTGGGCAATTCCCGATTTGATATTGTCATTCTTGGCTTCGACAAGTGTAAACACGGGAGCATTTAAAGATAATTGTTCTGGTGAATGACTAATCATAAAGTCACAAATGCCATTGAGTCCTTTGACTCGATCGATATTAAATTCCGTACCGGAAAAGAGGCTGATTTGACGATCGCACCGCCTGCGGAGTTCAATCAATACCGGAGCGACTATCATCTCCGATCGCGCTTTTTCCGTGTCAATTCCCAAGGCTAAGGGAATATTTTCGGCTAAGGTTTCCTTTAAAAGCTGACTGGGTGCGATCGGTTCTACAGCCGTAAAGACTTCAGATACTTCTCTAATTGTTAAGCCGAGTTTATGCTTAATATCATCTAGGGAAAATTCGCTATAGAGCCCATTTGACATCTTTTACGGTCTTGTGGTAGCGTGACCGTAAAAGCATTATCCAGCAGCACCCATGCCT
>NZ_JAUBUR010000016.1:0-156527 GCF_036705485.1 Microcoleus sp. AT9b-C3
TTGGTAAATCCAGAAATCTTTGTAGTTTTCTACGCCGACTTTCTGTTGTAATTGGATAAGGAAATACCCGTGCCAGTAGTTCTAATCTCACTTGTTTTTCTGATTGCACCACAGATACCAAAGTTGTTATTACAAGAAACTGAGCTTTCGTCAGTTGTTTTTTTAAATGAGTCTGGTAAAATGTTGGTATCATTATTTTTTGGATAGGCAAGCGTGTAACAATTATGCTGCCTATTTTTTTTTAGCACACATGGGCTCAATCCTCACCACCTCTGGGTTTCAGGCTGGTTGTCACCCCCCCAGGGCACATACATCAAATTCAAAGTTGACCGTTGAGATAAGCACAGCGTAGGGAGCATCCCGGTTTTGCAAAAGCCTCAAATGGCGTATAGGTCGTTGAGGTAGGCACAACGAAGTTTTAGCATTTGATTGAAATTTTTTTTCAACCATTGAGCGCCAGAAATTTTCAACCTTCTATCTATTTGTTTGACCGTCGATTCCACCGCTCCCGAGCCGATGGAACAAATCTTGTCTTCTGATAATTGCTCATAGTTAACAATTCTAGAGCGATGCTTTTCTAGATATTTGTAAAAGTTTTGGGCTTTTTTTTGGCGACCATACTTAAATAAATCTAGGGTGGGTTCGACCCGGCCTTGCCATAAAAATTCCTTGGCTTTGGCTAGACGTTTCAACGACCCTCCCACTTTATATAAATTTTCAATTAAATGATACCAATCTAAAATTTCGCGTCGGGTTTTACCAGGATTCAACTGGCTAATAATGTTCCATATTCCCTCATGTCCATCACCCAGACAAGTTAATATCTCGGCTAAATGCTGATGGTTTATATAGTTAATTAACGCTTCATTATCTTGATAAAAAGCCCCATAATAACTTTCATGTAACCGCACGGCCTTATAATCTTGCCAATGAGACCCTTCTCCCAACTTCCCTCTCAGACGGACTTTCCCTCCATCTATGCTTGTTTCTTTGACTTCAATTTTGGCATGAGGTTCTGACCATTCTTGTTTTTCTACCAATCGATGTAAACAAGTGTGTCCAATCTTTACTCCTGTCTGAACTTCCATTTCTTGGGCAGCCTTGGAGTAGGAAAGATTAGCTATTTGACGGAGACAGCATTTTTCTAATAATGGAGATAATCGAGTAGATTTCTTGATATCTAATTTTTCGGCCTGTTTTTCAGTAATTATTAGTTCACCAATACAGCTTTTTACTGTGCGGGGTCGTCCTTGTTCTGTTCCCGTTGCTTGTTTGATAAAAAAAAACCGATTTGTGGGCCCACATTTTCCAGCCATTGTTGCCTGAGATGCTTTTCAATATTTTCCAGACTGGTCAGTTCACTTGGGGGTGTATTGTTATACAAAATTTTAGCAATTTCTGCCGTACAGGATTGCAACCGTTCTAGTTCTTCAGGGGTCATGGCTCTTTTTTTCGACTTTTTTTGACGCTTTTATCGATTTTAACTATTTTACGCTTATTCGGATATATTTACAAAACCGGGATGCTCCCCACAGCGTAAGGATTCAGGTGGTGGGTATTGACAAGTGTGATACTGGAAAGTAGGATATAGCAATTATGAAAAAAAACCTGCCACCCAAACTCAACAGTGAAATCTTAAAACAGTTGGCGACAGAGAAACTGGTAGATATGATAGTTGAGCAGGCGAGGGCTATAGAGCAGTTAAAATCCAGAGTAAGCTGTCAAACATCTAAACTGCATTAACTCGCGTTACCTTTATTTTTTATTTTTCGGTTCCAGTTCATAATTAGTCCTCCTTCATTTAACAGTTTATGTAACAGTGCTTTTAGTTTTTCAATGGATTCAAATAATCTATTAGCAACATATTCCTTGGCGGAATGCCATACTAATTCAATCAAGTTATAGTCAGGGCTATACTTGGGCAAAAACTCTATGATTAGATTCGGCATCTCTGACGCTATTTTCTGCAAAGTCTCTGCTTTTTTATGAAAACTAGCGTTGTCCAAAATTATCACAAACTTACAGCCTTTATCTTTAAAGTCTTCCGCTAAATTTCCTTGCAATATCCACTCTGCTTTTAAGTCTGCATAAAAATTTTTCAGCACAGCATAAAAATTAGCATAATTACCAGACGGAATAAAATCTACCCATCTTTTTTTGTCTGAATATCTCACTCCACCCATAACATTAATACGACCTTTTCGTCGATCTCCTCTTTTGCTACTTCGAGTTCCCTTTTTACACCAGTTCTTCCTTCTAATAACTCTTAAAGTAAATCCACTCTCATCCCAAAATCATACCTGCAAAAGGTCTGGAGATTCTTTTTTTATTTTTATATACTCAGCTAATTTATATTTAAATAAACCCCTTTCTACGGTATCTTGCTTAGACTCTAAGCTATATTTAGCCCAAAGGTAAACATACTTTTTTGATTTTAAAATCCTCCTAACTTGGGTACTACTCAGCTCTATTCCTGTCTTTTCTCCTAGATATATGGCAAGCCTAGCTGTTGTCCATCTCCCGAATTCATAGCCATATTTTTCAGGCTCAACTTCAATTTTTTCTCAAAGTAAGTTAATGTGTTTTTCTGTGGCTTTTCGGTAATTACCCTTCATCCTATTATTTTTAAAACTCTCTAAATTATCAGGATCGCCATGAAGGCTCCAATAAGCAATTTTTCTCAGAGAGCATCCTATTAATTCAGCAGCTTGAGCCTGTGTATTTCCGCTATTTAGCAATAAAAAAATTAAGGCTCTTTGCCGAATGTCTGGATGTCCATGCTCCTTTAATACTTGTTGAAGAGTTTGTTTTGTCTCGGCACTCAGGAAGTTTTTACTATGCATTAACTTTTCATAAATATGGTTATATTGTATTATACAATATGCGCTTTAAATGCACAACAGCTTAATAGAGCTAGAACAGGAAATAGAGAAACTTAAAATCAGCAGAGATTTAGACAACACAACATCATCAAAGCCACCATCGTCCGATATCCTCAAAAAAAGCGAGAAAAAACTAGAAGCTCAAACAGAGGAAAGGGAGAGACCAAAACGTAAACCAGGAGGACAACCAGGACATCCGGGAAAAACGAGGAAGGGGTTTGGTCGAGTAGATAGATTTGAGATATTACGACCGCAAGTGTGCAGATGTTGTGGTCAAGGGGAATTCAGGGGCGAACCAATAAAAATAGATACACAGCAAGGAGCTGCGGTTAGTAGAGAGTCCAATAGAAAGAGTAGAATATCAAAGATATACCTGTATTTGTAGCGAATGTGGGGAAACACTTTCCAGCAGACTGGTCGCCAGAAATAGTACCGGGACAAGATATCGGAATCAGACTGCAAGCTTTTTTGGGATGGATAAATAATTACGGACAATTATCCTACGAAAAACAACAAGAACTGTTGTGGGAATTAGGAAAAATAGACAATGGAGTGAGAACTTTAGTAGCCACCAATGAACGAATAGATGGTGCAGTGGCTCAAAGTATTGACCTGCTCAAAGAGTGGGTCAAACAAACCCAGCCCAATATCCATGCGGATGAAACGCCTTGGATGGTCAAGGGGATTAAAGAATGGTTATGGATTTTTGCCAACACAGATTTCGCATTATTTCATGCGGCGGGTACTCGTTCTCGCTCCGAGTTAGAATTAATTCTGGGTGCAAGCTATATAGCAGGGTAAACGCATCTAAATTAATTTGACAAAAATGTGAATTTGTGCATTACTAAATAACTAGGGCTTGCTGAAAAAGTCAGAAAACAGCATTTAGAAAGATGAGTGAATTCGCGATCACCTTTATGAGATAAGTTTTAGTCAAGCTTTCTTGGGTAAATACGATTTTTGCTAATCAGTAAAGGCAGAAAACCTAAAAAAAGCTGTTTGTTCTGAAATAGACACAAAAAAGCCAAAAAGCCTGCCGCAGGAGGGCAGAAAGATTCATCACCAGAAAAGTTATGGCGATGGTTGTTTGAGAAGTATTAGAAAGTTTAGCCATCACTCTACCAAGGCTGAATCTTCTTTTAGCTTCTCCAAATTTTCCCTCAATCGAGTTGCGAATTCTCTCGTCTGACTGAGCCTGTTTCTTCGTTGACTTGCTGATATTTGTCGGGGGTCTTCCTAGAGGTGGGCCACTCATCCTAATCCCTCTTTCTTTGCACCAAGCTCTATTGTCTCTCGTTCGATAAATCCGATCTACATGAATTGATTCTGGGTAAACTCCTGTGAATCGTTTAAATTCTTCTACTTGTGTTTTTAAGTCTACAGACTCGTTAAAATTATCCCAACTAATTCGGTATAAAAACACGTAGCCATTACGACAACTAGCTGACACTTTTGCCCCAACTTCAACGGATTTCCCGGCTTTTCCTCTGACAATTGGGCGGATGTGTGGTTGTGTTAAACTTACCCCATCTGTCCTGAATACTCTGTTCTTTATGTTCATACATCCATAACTGTTGACGGTAGACCTCTGTAGCCACTAACAGCATTTTATAATGATATTTGCTCAGCAACTGTAGCTGACCCATTTCATCGATATGAGCCAATTTTTTTTGATATATTGAAGTTGTTTTTTAATCGACTTTCTTCGTGCTTTTCGTAATGGCTTCCGGTTTTTGGCTATTGTTAAGTATTCTTTTCTGGCTGTGTTTCGATATGTTCTTGGTTTTTTTTTACTGGTAACTGAATTCGAGTATGTAGAGCGTCTATAATTTTTTATGTATGTTCTCTCGCTTGATTTAATAGTCCTAAGTCGGTCGGATATTTAATGTCGGCTGGCGCACAGGTTGCATCTAATATTAATTTTCCTTGATTTTTGGGTTCACTTATTTCTGATGAGTTTTTTTCAACTCCTACCCCAGGCACTTCGGTCTGCTCTTTGACCATTTTTTCGTGGATTTTATTGACTAGATTGACACCTATTCTCTGCCTAAAATGAACGAACATGGATGAGTTGAATGGTGAAGCATCACTATAGGCTGTCATACCTAGAAAGTATTGTAGGTATGGGTTTTTCCTTATTTTTTATACTGTTTCTTTGTCGCTGGTTCCTAACCTTTCTTTAATTATTAATGCCCCCAATGCCATCCTAAATGATTTGGCTGGAGCTCCAGTAGAGACTGTAAAATTTTGGGCATATTCGACTTCAAATTCTGACCACGCAATTAGTTTCGCCATGATTACCCAACGATTATTCTCTGACAATTGCCCCTCGAAGGGGAGGTCAAAGTTGGATGGCTCTTTTGGGGTTGGGTCAACTTTTCGGTACATTACGAAAGTGATGGTGTGCTGGACTTTTGACTCATTTTAGCTACTATCTTTGCACATTTTCAGCGCTAAAACGAGCCCAAGTCTTTTGATGTAAGGGTTTTAGGCTTATTCAGCAAACCCTAACTAGGGCTTGCTGAATAAGTCTGCGATCGCTCTACTTTACAGGCTATAAAAAGTGTGGGGAAGAATTTTGAGCCTAGGCCCTTGGTAGTTTTGTGCAAGGATTGAGAGTAAAATAGCATCAAACCCTTGCACCAGGACCTGCGATCGTGTACCGAAAAGTTGAGCTTGCTCCAACTCCCCCGTCAGGACTTTGAACTCTCTTTCGGAGGGAAATTGTCAGCAGATAACCGTTGGGTAAAAATGGCCCAACTAATACCGTGGTCGGAATTTGAAGCAGAATACGCTCAAAATTTTGCCTCATCTATGGGACCGCCTGCCAAATCATTTAGGATGGCATTGGGGGCATTAATCATCAAAGAGAAATTAGGAACTAGCGATCGCGAAACCGTCGAACAAATACGGGAAAACCCATACCTGCAATACTTTATCGGTCTCTCATCTTACAGTAATGAAATTCCATTTGATGCCTCTTTATTGGTACATTTTCGACAAAGGATAAGTGTCAATATGGTCAATAAAGTGAATCAAAAAATGGTAAAAAAGATTCGAGAAGCCACCACGCCTCAATCTGAATCAAACAAAAAAAAACCAGAAGAGCCGAGTGAGAGCGTACTTAGAGGAAAATTACTGTTAGATGCGACCTGTGCCAACGCAGATCTGACCTATCCCACAGATATAAGCATTCTCGATAGAGCCAGAATGCAAACAGAAAAAATTGTAGATATCCTCTACAAATCGATTAAAGACCTTTGCCCTAAAAAACCCCGAACCTACCGCAATAAAGCACGTAAAGATTACCTAGCTATTACCAAGCAGCGCCGACCGTCGCAGAGCAAAAAAAGAACAGCGATTAAAAAAGAACTGCAATACATCAAAAGAAATCTCTCTCATATTGAAAGATTAATCGAGTTTGGAGCTAGTTTAAACAACTTGAGTAAACGGCAATACAAGCTGCTGCTAGGAAAGTCATGAAGTTTACCGACAACAAGCATGGATGCACGAACACAAGACAAATAAAGTTGACGATAGAATTGTCAGTTTAACCCAACCCCATGTTCGTCCCATAGTTAGGGGTAAAGCAGGAAAACATACAGAATTTGGAGCTAAACTGTCAGCGAGCTGCTTGGAGGGGTATGTATTTTTAGATAGAATTAGCTGGGACAAGTTCAATGAGTCAGGAGACTTAATCGCCCAAGTAGAAGCTTTTAAAGAATTCACAGGACATTACCCAGAATCGGTTCATGTTGACAAGATTTACCGCACTCTCGACAATCGAGCATGGTGTAAAAAAATCGGTATTAGAATCAGCGGTCCGCCCTTGGGTAGACGCCCCACGAATGTAAGTAAAGAGAAAAAGAAACAAGCCACAGAAGATGAAAGAGTCCGCCAAGCAATAGAGGGAAAATTCGGACAAGCCAAGAGAAGATTTAGCCTCGATCGAGTGATGGCCAAACTTGACAATACCTCAAAAACAGCGATTGCAATTACTTTTTTGGTGATGAATCTTGTCGCAGGATTAAAAAGATTATTGTGGCTTTTTTTGTGTCAATTTTCATTACTTACAACTGGTTTTGGGTCAAAGATTATCAAAAATTATGCGTGTGGGAGCCAACTCAAACAAAAACTTAACTATCCGACTTGCTTGAACGAGCGATCGAACTTTTTTTGAGTTTTCTTGACTTATTCAGCAAACCCTAACTAAAAAAACCTTCTTAAAATTAAGAATTTTAACCCGACCTGAGCAGATTAAATCACAACCTTAAGAGTTTCTGAACTTCTTAAAGCCGGATAATTTTCCTTCCTAGATAGGTGTTAGATTTCGCTCATTAACTGGCAGAGTTTAAAATTTGAACTAAATAATTATTGTCCATTGCCGGTCGATACCGTTTCATTTTTAGACTTTGTTTAGAAGTTTTTTCTGGTTTTAGTAAATTTATAGCACTCCCGACGTAGGAGAGCAAAATTTTCGGGAGAATGAGCTTTGCGAATGCGACTCTTGTCTGAGCGAAAATGTAACATCTAATGTCCAATGTCAGCTATTTTCAATGCCCCAATGACTGCGAATCGCTCCAGCAATTTTTTCCGCATTACTGCTTAAACTACTAAGCGTAAAAACGAGCTTCTATCGTGGTTTTATTCCACAGCAGTCGTTCACTAATTATCATGACCACTGTTTTTGATCCAGTCCAGAATGCTTGATTATGGAGAGGTGGTAACTCAGATACATCAACAGTCCATCCCTGTCTTTTTTCCCCTCGCTGATGTCCAGCTTCTACTTGTTCATGATAGTTATACTCTCTACCTAGAACATCGGATTTTTGGGCTAATTCAAACCATTCTTTTACGGCTTTATACAGGAGAGGTTGATTTCCTTTTAAAGCTACAATATAATCTCCTTTTTTCTTGACAATCAGAGCTGTTATGTCTTTTTGACATCCCATAGCATCGATGGTTATTACACTTCCGGCAATTTCTAACATTTCTATTAATGCCGGAATGGCTGTCAGCTCGTTAGATTTTTTAGGGACTTTTTTTTCCTAAAACCAATTGATGAGATGAAGACCAGGCAGTAACTATATGTAGCGCTTTTTGCTGGTTATTTCGGTCATAAGACTGTTTCATTGTTTTGCCATCAATGGCAATCACGTTTAGTTTTAATTCCGCGACTATCGCATTTACCCAACTCAAAAAACATTCTTGAAACTGCTGCGGTTCAATTCGGGCGAAGAAGGAGACTAAATGTGTCATGAGATGGTATACCATTCGGTAATTCTAGAAAGCTTTTTAACCATTGATATTTGGCCCTGCCATAGGCTTCTATTGCCACCCATCCGTCGGCACCGCTGATGATAGCTAGAATCGCAATCGCTATAATATCTTTGAGTAAGTGTTCTTTACTTCTTTCTATCCTTGGGTCGTTCAAATTGGCAAAATGTTCTAAAAAACTGGCATTCAAAATATTCATTGAAGGCAATGAATCTGTTTGTTTTTGTTGGCAAGTTACAGTTTTACTAAAACCTCTTGCCATTGATAGCACCCATAAACTACAACAAGCTACATTGAAATTTAGTTAAATTTAACTGTAGCATATTTTGGGTGAAAGTTAAGATGCGTTTACCCTGTCTCATTTACAAGCTTGTTAAATATTGCTATCCAAGGAACTTTAGCCCAAGAACCATTACCTGCTGAAGCTTTTACGCTATAGATTTCTGGTACTTCCAATGAAGCACTTATTGATTTTGGCACTACATTTCTGACATAACTAGCAAACGAATGTCCCTTGAAGTTGTCATTACTGACCACTGGATATTCAAACATGATTTTTTCAAGGGACTCTCTAAGCGTCATAACCAAAAATTAATGTTGCATCTTCAATTTAATTATCGTCCCTTACTAGCAGCTTTCAAATATTAACCCTGGCGATAACCTAGAGCATAACCCTTAATTATACTGCAACTGCCCTATAACATTCTATACCAGATGTTAACTGCAAACAACCGTAAGATTACCCGATCGCCCATCCTGTATATTGCCCCAAATACAGCGCTGCCCCCAAGCCGCAAATCTCCCTTGCAGAAAGTGGCACAAACGTGATAGGGTATAAGCTTGTGTCCAAATAACACCAGTTCATGCCAAAACTCAAAACTCGCAAAGCAGCCGCAAAGCGCTTTAGAGCGACCGGCAGCGGTAAAATTGTGCGCCGTAAAGCTTACAAAAGCCACTTGCTACAGCACAAAAGTTCAGCTCGCAAAAGCCGTCTATCTAAGCTGGTCGTCATCGACGAGACCAACGATGCTAACGTGCGGTTAATGCTTCCATACTTGTAAAGTTTAACGGAAATTAAAGATGACACGGGTAAAACGCGGTAATGTCGCCAGAGCGCGCCGCAAAAAAATTCTCAAATTAGCCAAGGGTTTCCGAGGCGCACAGTCGAAACAGTTCCGCACAGCTAACCAACGGGTGATGCAGGCCCTGCGTAACGGTTATCGCGATCGCAAAAAACGCAAGCGCGATTTCCGCCGCCTGTGGATTGCTCGGATAAATGCTGCATCGCGCCAGCACGGAACGAGCTACAGCAGACTGATCGGCAACATGAAAAAAGCCAACATCGAAATTAACCGCAAAATGCTGGCACAAATGGCGATCATTGACCCCGCAACATTCGGTAAAGTCGTGGAAATGGCTAATCGAGCTGGAGGCTGAAAGTTCGCTTGATTTTCAAAAGGCAGAAAGCAGAAGTAAGAAAGATTTAACTGTCTGCCAGAGAAGGAAAACTCCTGATGAATTTAGGAGGTTGAGGGCAACTTTCCTTCTTTGTTCTTACTTCTGGACTCTTGCTTTTTCAGAAATCGCGATCGGGCCTGTCGGTCGCTATTTCCTGGTTTTTTATACAGTTGCAGAGGCAAATGTCAGAGATTGCTATCGCCTTAAAATAAATAAAACCTTCCACAGACATACCTAATTTTAAGAAAAACATGGATAGTAATTTGCTCATTGTTTACCTGTCAGTCCTGCTCGCTATACTCGGCAGCACATCCTGGTTTGTGGTGCGCCAGATTCTTAAAACTCGCAAGCTGGAAATGTCTCTGGAACGCTTAGAAAATAAGCTGACAGTAGAAAAAGGAACAGCACAGGAATACTACGAATTAGGAAGTATCTATGTAGATAAGAAACTGTACTCTCAGGCGATCGTACTGTTTCAAAAAGCCCTGAAAGCCAAAGACTTAGAAGGCGAAGAAAATCAAGCTGTTATTTACAACGCCCTCGGTTTTGCACACTTTGGCCAAGAACAGTACGACATCGCAATCCGCCACTACAAAGAAGCCCTGAAGTTGCAGCCCGAATACGTTACATCTCTCAATAACCTGGGTCACGCCTACGAGCGCAAGAAATTAACAGCTCAAGCCTTGGAAATGTACGAACAAGCTCTCGCCTGCGATCCAGACAATACCACGGCCAAACAGCGAGTAGAGTCCCTTCGGAAGCGTTTGGTAATCTATAATTGAGCGCCCATGTTAGGAGCAATACAGATCCCGCAAACCTGGTTTCATTCAGAAACCGGGTTTTTTCTTCACATAGTCCCAGATACTAAACTATCCAACACATTAATGCGTTAGTTTTTAAGAACAGGAATTCCGAGTCAAGCTCGATCGCACACCCTCCCAGCACTTTAAATTAATGTCAAGATAAAAGCAGTACCTGCAATACCGGTCAGTCCTAACAATAGAAGGAGGAGAACGTAGTGACATCAATTCTCGTTGTCGAAGATTCGTGGTTGACTCGCAGGGTAATCTGCAAAATTCTCCGAGCAGAAGGATACGAGACTTGGGAAGCATCGAGCGGCCCAGAAGCTCTAGAACAGCTCGGCACTAAAACCCCAAACTGTATGCTCTTAGATCTGCTGATGCCAGAAATGGAAGGTCGGGAAGTCCTGCAAGCTATGCGCGATCGAGGATATAAAATTCCAGTGATCGTAATTACCGCAGACATCCAAGCAAGCACCCGCTCGGAGTGCATGGAACTCGGAGCCCTGGCAGTCATTCACAAAATGCCCAACTCAGATGAACTGATCGGATGGATCAAAAAAGCTCTCAGTGTCAGCGAGGAGAGCACCCAATGAAATTAAGCACTCGACAGCTCGATGCTTTGCAGGAACTCGTCAATATCGGGATCGGTCAAGCCGCAGGGGTTTTGAACGACATGATCGACTCCCCGATTCGTTTGCAAATCCCGTACCTTCAAATTCTGACTCCCACCGACGTGGAAGAAGAGTTAGAGCAGCACCTCAACGGCGAGCAAATCGCCGCTGTCCAGCTCAAATTCACAGGCTCCTTTGGAGGCATTGCCCAGCTAGTCTTTCCCACCAACAGCGCTGCTTTGCTGGTGACGATGCTCACAGGGGAAGAAGGAACTCACGATCTCGATTCAGTCAAAATTGGTACGCTGAGTGAAGTGGGAAATATTGTAATTAATGGGGTTATGGGTGCAATCAGCAACGTGCTTCAGCAGCGCCTGAACTACTCAATTCCCACTTATAGTGAAGGGACGATTGCTAGTTTGCTGATCTCTGGCGGTTTAGCTACTGATACAGTTGTTTTATTAGCCCAGACCAGTTTCATGATTGAAAGGCTTCACATTGAAGGAGATATCATTCTTATTTTCAATGTTAATTCCTTTGACACCTTGTTGACTGCTATCAATCAACTTGCCGGGGGTCTATGATTGAGGAGAGCAAAAGTATTAAGGAAAAGTTTGGGGTTCTCGACAGCGTACCAGTCGGCGCCTGCTTGCTGCAAGACGATTTTGTGGTGCTGTTTTGGAACACTTGTCTGGAAGAGTGGACTAAAATTCCCCGCAGCCAAATATTGGGAACAAAGATCACAACCCATTTTCCTCACCTGAGTCAGTTAAAGTACGCCACTCGCTTCAAGCAAATCTTTGCAGGAGGCCCGCCAACAATTTTTTCTTCTCAAATTCACAAACACCTGATTCCGGCAACTTGGCAAGACGGCCAGCAGCGAATTCAGCAAACTACTGTGACTGCTGTGCCGGCCCAAGAGGCGGGCATAGAAGAACAGGAGATTAGAGACTGGGTTCTCCATACTCTTGAGTTGGAATCAGAGGGTACTGTCGGAGTCGGATCATCAAGAAGTGCTTTTTTGTCTAGCGAATCCCCACCCTCAGCTTCGTCATCAATATGGCCGGGGGTCAATGCCCCATCGTTCTACGCGCTGTTGGTGATTCAAGACGTGACTGACCTCACCCACCGCATCCAAGCTTACCGCACAATGCGGGATCAAGCTTTGGAAGAAGTGCAAGTGCGTCAGCGGGTGGAGGAAGAATTGCGCTCGAGTCAGCATTTCATCCAGCAGATTGCTGACGCTGCCCCTTATTTGCTGTACATATACGATTTGACCGAACAGCGCAACGTCTACGTCAACGGTCAAGCTTCTAAATTGCTGGGCTACACTCCCCAAGAAATTTTACAGATGCAAATTGCTTTGTATTCCAGTTTGGTGTACCCAGAAGATTTGCCGAGGCTCAAAGCCCACCAGCAAAAATTTCCCTCGACCCAAGACGGGCATATTTTGGAGTTGGAGTATCGCCTCAAACATCGATCGGGCGAATGGCGCTGGTTTCGCTGCCGCGACCAAGTTTTCGCCCGCACCGCCGACGGCTGCCCCAAACAAATTTTCGGCACCGCTCAAGATATCACTGAGTACAAGCGGGCAGAAGAGGCGCTGCGGCAGCAGAACGAACGAGAACTGCTGATGGCGACGATTACTCAGCACATCCGCCAGTCTCTGGATTTGGGCGAAGTACTCCGCACGACAGTGACAGAAGTGCGTCAGTTCCTTCAGGCCGATCGAGTTATGATCGTGCGCTTTAACCCCTGTACCGGCAGTCTCTGCGCTGGCCCGGCGACGGGGGCGGTGACAGTGGAATCTGTAGCTCCCAACTGCCAGCCAATGTTGGGAGAAACCCTGGAAAATTTCTGTTTTGACCAGTTCTATCTCGAAGCGTACCAACATCGATCGATCCGACCGATCGGCGATGTTTTGGCTGCGGATTTGCCACAATATCAAATTGACTTGCTCGCACAATTCGCGGTGAGAGCTTATTTGGTAGTGCCTTTAGTGCAAGGAGACGATTTGTGGGGGTTGCTGATGGCCCACCAGTGCAGTCCCCGGCAGTGGATGCAGTTGGAAGTAGAGTTGCTGTCTTCTCTTGCCACCCAGTTGGCGATCGCCATTAAGCAAGCAGAACTATACCAGCAGTTGCAAGCCGCCAACCTCAAGTTAGAGCGCTTGGCTAGTTTAGACGAACTCACCCAACTAGCAAACCGCCGCCGCTTCGATCAGTATTTAGAAATGGAGTGGCGCAGACAAGCGCGGGAACAAACTCCTCTGTCCCTAATTCTTTGCGATATTGATTCTTTTAAAAGTTACAACGATACTTACGGGCATCCGGGGGGAGACGAATGTTTGCGACAAGTCGCTGCGGCGATAGGCAATGCAGTCAATCGCCCCGCCGATTTAGTAGCTCGCTACGGAGGCGAAGAATTTGCCGTTATTTTGCCAAATACCGCGATTCAAGGCGCGGTGCTGGTAGCCGAACACATACAGCTCAAAATCGCAGCTTTGCAGCTTCCTCACGCTGGTTCTCAGGTGAGCCCGTACGTCACTCTCAGCCTGGGCGTCGCGAGTATTGTTCCTGCCTCTGAATCGGGATCCGAAATTCTAATTGCCACAGCCGACCAAGCACTTTATCAAGCTAAACGACTTGGGCGTGCTCGTATCCAACTTTACCAGCCCGATCCTGCTGCTGGCAAGCCGAATTGCACAGGCACTTCGATACTTCCTGTAGATTTTTCTCTACCCAACACTAATTTACCGTCTCCCACCAGCGCTTGACTAATTGCCATATTTGTGGATTCCGAGTAGTTATACCACTCCGCAAAAAAAATGCCCCTATCAGCGCGTGATCCAAACCCTGATATCCCTCTTATGTCACTCTGCGAATTAAAGAAGTAAGGAATGAAAATTTAAGGTTCTTCAGTATCTAGTATGCTAAACTAACAATTAAACTGCCAAGTAAGCAAACATCTAACTCGGAAGTTTTCAAAGTTTCTCAACCCGTAAGCAGAACGTTTAATCAAGTTGAGCTTATTGTTGATGCCTTCAACAACAACACTCGTAGTCTTATAATCAAAGTAAGCAATAATCTCATCTAGCCAACGAATAATAGTGTTATGACTATCGGGAAAAATTTTTTTGGCTCCTGATAGCCATCTTCCCAGTTTAAATAAACCAACCAACCAATTATTAGTCTGTTCAAAAATCTTTCTGAGCTTTTCTTTTAATTCAGGCATGAGCTTGAGAGTAGGAGATACACCACTTCCGGGTGTTATGAGGTACAGTAGCAGCAATTAGTAAACCAGTTTTTGAGATGTTTCGGATTCATTAAATCAAGAGCTACAGCAATTATGGTGTCAACCATTTTAGCAGGATAAACGCATCTAAATTAATTTGACAAAAACGTGAATTTGTGCATTACTAAATAACTAAAAAAACCTTCTTAAAATTAAGAATTTTAACCCGACCTGAGCAGATTAAATCACAACCTTAAGAGTTTCTGAACTTCTTAAAGCCGGATAATTTTCCTTCTTAGATAGGTGTTAGATTTCGCTCGTTAACTGGCAGAGTTTAAAATTTGAACTAAATAATTATTGTCCATTGCCGCTCGATACCGTTTCATTTTTAGACTTTGTTTAGAAGTTTTTTCTGGTTTTAGTAAATTTATAGCACTCCCGACGTAGGAGAGCAAAATTTTCGGGAGAATGAGCTTTGCGAATGCGACTCTTGTCTGAGCGAAAATGTAACATCTAATGTCCAATGTCAGTTATTTTCAATGCCCCAATGACTGCGAATCGCTCCAGCAATTTTTTCCGCATTACTGCTTAAACTACTAAGCGTAAAAACGAGCTTCTATCGTGGTTTTATTCCACAGCAGTCGTTCACTAATTATCATGACCACTGTTTTTAATCCAGTCCAGAATGCTTGATTATGGAGAGGTGGTAACTCAGATACATCAACAGTCCATACCTGTCTTTTTTCCCCTCGATGATGTCCAGCTTCTACTTGTTCATGATAGTTATACTCTACCTAGAACATCGGATTTTTGGGCTAATTCAAACCATTCTTTTACGGCTTTATACAGGAGAGGTTGATTTCCTTTTAAAGCTACAATATAATCTCCTTTTGGCTCTCCTGGGTTTATGGTAGATACGGTATCAGACACAACTGTTCGCGATTCGGTGATGCCCTTGGAGTAAGGATATGCAGTTTGTTTATCACCACAAACTCAGGAGAGCCCTCCTTTTTTCTTGACAATCAGAGCTAGAGCTGTTATGTCTTTTTGACATCCCATAGCATCGATGGTTATTACACTTCCGGCAATTTCTAACATTTCTATTAATGCCGGAATGGCTGTCAGCTCGTTAGATTTTTTAGGGACTTTTTTTTTCCTAAAACCAATTGATGAGATGAAGACCAGGCAGTAACTATATGTAGCGCTTTTTGCTGGTTATTTCGGTCATAAGACTGTTTCATTGTTTTGCCATCAATGGCAATCACGTTTAGTTTTAATTCCGCGACTATCGCATTTACCCAACTCAAAAAACATTCTTGAAACTGCTGCGGTTCAATTCGGGCGAAGAAGGAGACTAAATGTGTCATGAGATGGTATACCATTCGGTAATTCTAGAAAGCTTTTTAACCATTGATATTTGGCCCTGCCATAGGCTTCTATTGCCACCCATCCGTCGGCACCCCTGATGATAGCTAGAATCAAAATCGCTATAATATCTTTGAGTAAGTGTTCTTTACTTCTTTCTATCCTTGGGTCGTTCAAATTGGCAAAATGTTCTAAAAAACTGGCATTCAAAATATTCATTGAAGGCAATGAATCTGTTTGTTTTTGTTGGCAAGTTACAGTTTTACTAAAACCTCTTGCCATTGATAGCACCCATAAACTACAACAAGCTACATTGAAATTTAGTTAAATTTAACTGTAGCATATTTTGGGTGAAAGTTAAGATGCGTTTACCCTGGTAACTGAGAGTGTCCAGTCGGGGTTTTACTGTGTTTATTTATTTCGCGCCGACTTCTCTGGCGTTTATCTTTCTCTCAATCAAGGAATAGCAGATAAAAGAAATAATTTCGGACTTGGGAAGTCGAGGGATATGGTAAGGGATCAAGCACAACTATTTAAAGATAAGCTTGGTTCTAACAAGCTCAGAGAATTTTCAGAACCTCTCGATCTTCAGCTTGATTCAATCCCCAAGGAAACTACTTCTAGAAGGCTTGGACTTGCTTATGAAGCAGGAAACATAGCATCGAAGTTTTATTCAAGGGAATCACTTCCTGATGACAAGGAGTTGGTAGACGATGTTAGGAAAGTGGTTGAAATTTACTTTTCCGTGTTTGAGGAGGTTTCTTTGAAGGAGGAGGCTGATTCTAATTTTTTCAACGATGTTTTTTTGAAGTAGGAAGCTAAGAACTATGAAGCAGGAAGAGAATGGTTTGAAGATCGGAAAACGTATAGACTTCATCGAGTCACAGAACGAAATCAAACGTTATCTAGAAAAGTTAAGGAGTTGCAAGGATATAAGTGCAAAGCGTGCGGTTTTGATTTTGAGTCTCGATACGGAGAAATAGGCAGAGGATACATAGAAGCTCATCATAATGTTCCCATTTCCCACTTGAGCGGGGCAAAGATTCAACTAGATCCGCTTAATGATTTTACTGTGCTATGCTCAAATTGCCATAGTATGATTCATCCCATTAAACCAACGCCAACCCTAGAGGAGTTTAGGCAAAACTTGCAGATATAGTATGAGTATTTGAATGTTGATTTCGGGGTATAACAAGCGCTTGCAATAGTTATAGTAAAATAAACCCATGCAAATTATAGCAGCTAAATCCTATATAGAGTACCGAAAAAATGTTTTTATTTCAAATCCGGGAGATACTGTTGGCGTATACATTAGACATCTTGCAAAAGAAGGCGGGCGTAATTGCTTCTGGGCGCCTATGATTCTAGTGATATTTATAAATTTTTATAAAAAATAAAAATTATGAAACAGGGATACATAACTTACATTATCCAAAATTTTGTGCGGCGTAAGTGGAAAATTTATGTACAATTATTAGATAATTGTTGGCGATTTTTTAAGCTGAGCTACATCAAATTTTGGCGTTGCTGATTTACGGTATGAAAGGCTAAATATGCCAGTCATAGAAACCAGTATCCACAAAGCTTGGGAATTTTCCACTTATTTTTTTCATACCCTGATTAAGCAACGCCTAATTTTATTGTAAGTCATGCGTTGGTTTTGGGAACCTTTTACCTGTTTTGATGCTTGGCGCTGTAAAGATGAGTTTGAAGAACGGCTCTACGACTAAAAGCCTTCGTAAACCTGGGAATACGTGCTGATTAAAAATGCTGGCATCATGCCGATATCGGCACTCTATCATCACAAATAAAGAAGGTATTTAAGCTGGATTTAGTATTAAAATCTCAATACAGGTCTTTCGGGATTTTCGGGATTGGGAATTAGACGCTGATTTTTGCAATCTCCTAGCAAATCTAAAGTTTCTAACACAGTTTGACCGAGGAGTACCATATCGCCTAAAACCATTGTCGCCTCAATTGTCTCCCGCCCTTCTATTTCAATGATAACAGGCGCTGTTAATCCCACTGTTTCTTGTCTGCCATCGGCATATTTTGTTATTTCCTGACTCTAATTCTTAAACGCAGGTGTTCGCAGACTTCTACAAGAATAGCTGTGCGTACTGCACCAGTATCTATGAGTGCTACTGCTTCGTACACGCTCAACAGATTTGGATTGAGCAATCCTCTCTTGACTAAATCTTCATTAATGGCATTCGTGAGCTAGACTTTGACTCGAACTGCACCCATATTTTTGCTGGCTTGAGTTAGAGCGCGACTTAGAGCGCGACTTATCATATCGCCTCTGTTCGTCTATAAAGTATACCTTTGATTAGAGCCACAATTTATGGTAGTAAGGTTCGCAGTGCAAACCCTACAAGTAGAGTTTGTAGGTAAGTCTTACAGCGTATTCCAGGTTTAGGAAGTGCAGTAGGGACAAAGGCTTTCGCCGTGTCCCTACGGGGATATATCACTCTTGTGGGGAGTAGGGGTTGGACATCCTGGTCGCCCTAAACATACAAGTTAAATGCACAAAAGCTTACTCATCTTCTGCATAGATAAACCGATACAATTCGCTAGGATCGGGCTCAGCGCTTTTCTCAGCAAAATCGACTGCATCATCAATTACTGCTTGAATTTTATTATCGATCTCTTTCAATTCTTCAGCAGTTGCCAAAGTTCGATCGATCAAATCAGCAGCCAACTTCTTAATCGGATCGCGAGGGAACCAATATTCCTTCTCTTCCTTAGAACGCAACTCATCAGGATCGGCCAAAGAATGGCCGCGAAAGCGATAAGTCAAAGCCTCGATCAAAGTCGGCCCCTCGCCGGCACGCGCCCGCGCCACAGCTTCCTTCGCGACTTCCCGCACAGCCAAAACATCCATCCCGTCAACCTCGACGCCAGCCATGCCAAAAGCATGAGCTTTCTTGTAAATCAGCGGGTCAGAAGTAGCTCGTTCGTGGGCCATCCCGATCGCCCATTTGTTGTTTTCCACAACATAAATAATCGGCAATTTCCACAAAGCCGCCATATTCAAACACTCAAAAAACTGCCCGTTATTTGCAGCACCGTCGCCAAAAAAACAAGCAGTTACACCATCAGAACTCTCATCCCCCAAAGCTTCGCGGCGGTACTTCGATTGAAAAGCCGCCCCCGTAGCTACAGGAATCCCCTCAGCCACAAAAGCATAACCTCCCAACAGTCGGTGTTCGGCCGAAAACATGTGCATCGAACCGCCGCGGCCCTTCGAGCAACCGGTTTCCTTCCCGAACAACTCCGCCATTACCTCCCGCGCCGGGACGCCCGCGCTCAAAGCGTGAACGTGATCGCGGTAGGTGCTGCTGACGTAATCAGTGTCATCCCGGCGCATCGATCGAATCACGCCAGTAGAGACAGCTTCCTGACCGTTGTACAAGTGGACAAAACCAAACATTTTGCCCCGGTAGTACATCTCAGCACACTTGTCCTCAAAATAGCGCCCCAAGACCATATCCTCGTAGAGCATCAAGCCCTCATCCCGAGAAATGTTTACGCTTTGCGCGTCAAAAACTGGTAAAGTCCGTTCCTGAACCATAAATAATTAATACCCGACGATCGGCTTCCTAGACATCTAAATTTAAACCGAGATGGGACACAACCGCAGCAGAAAACGATCGCACCTTTTTTGTACAGCAGTTCACCAATTGTTATGAGTTTGGCAGGCGGAGCGGCTTGCCGGGACTTGGAGAACCAACTCCCATCTAAAACCGATGCCAACAAATGATATAATTCCATTACTCTCAAACCCGAATAATGCTCTGCAAGTCAAACCGCTCCTTTAGCTGACGGGCAGTGGGCCGTGGCATTTTCCTCACTGTAAAACGCTGTAGAGGGAAAAAAGTCAGAGTATCTCTACGGCAAGTCCAAGATACCGTGAATTGAGCGGTTGGAAGCCAACACCAGAATTTTTGATTGGGTTTGCGGGAGTATCTCACTTAAGATAGGCTAATTCAGTTGCTAGCGCTTTGGGGAAGTGGACGAGTGTTAATTCCACTAGATTACTACCGGATTTTGGGTCTACCGATTCAAGCTACTGCCGAACAGTTGCAGCAGGCTCACCGCGATCGAACTTTACAGCTTCCGCGCAGGGAGTATTCTGAAGTTGCGATCGTCGCCCGCAAACAACTGCTCGATGAAGCCTGCGCCGTTCTGTCAGACTCAGAGGGGCGCAAAGCTTACGATGCCAGTTTTTTAGCCAAAACTTACGATCGAGAGTCGGAAGCCGCACTCGAAGCCAAGCACCAGAGGTCAAAAACCTCAGCAGGCACGGCAACCTTCCTGCAAGAGGCAGGAGAAACCGCTCCGCCAGAGTCCAAGACTTTAGATGCTGCTCCCGACCCCCACACTCCAAGTATTGAAATCGATGACAACCAATTCGTAGGAGCCCTGCTCGTACTGCAAGAACTGGGGGAATACGAACTCGTACAGAAGCTGGGTCGCCCGTATCTTAACAATGGCAGCATCGCGATCGCAGAAGGTCGTTTCGGCGACCCTCAGCTCGTGCGGCCAGATATAGTTTTAACTGTCAGCCTTGCCTGTCTAGAACTCGGCCGCGAACAGTGGCAGCAAGGTCAGTACGAAAATGCCGCAAAATCATTAGAAGCAGGTCAAGAACTGCTGCTGCGCGAAAGCCTATTTGCAAGCGTGAGGGGTGAAATGCAAGCCGACATATACAAACTCCGTCCGTACAACATTTTAGAGCTACTATCCCTCCCCGAAGAAAAAGTCGCCGAGCGTCGTCGGGGACTGCAAATCCTGCGAGAAATGCTTCAAGAACGAGGCGGCATCGACGGATCGGGAGACGATCGATCGGGTTTAGGAATAGAAGACTTCCTCCGGTTCGTGCAGCAAATGCGTAAACACCTAACCAGCAGCGAGCAGCAGGCGCTCTTTGAAGCCGAAGCCGGCCGCCCCTCCGCAGTCGCCACTTACCTCTCGGTCTACACCCTGTTAGCCCAAGGATTTGCAGCCAGACAGCCATCGATGATCCGTCGGGCCAAGCTGATGCTGATGCAGCTCGGTCGCCGCCAAGACGTTCACCTGGAAAAAGCCGTCTGTTCCCTGCTGCTGGGCCAGACAGAAGAAGCCAGCCGCTCCCTCGAACTCAGTTCGGAAAAAGAACCCCTGGCATTCATTCGCGAACATTCCCAAGATTCACCCGACTTGTTGCCCGGACTGTGCTTGTACGCCGAACACTGGCTACAAGAAGAAGTGTTTCCCCACTTCCGCGACTTGGCCAACGAGTCAGTGTCCTTGAAAGATTACTTTGCTGACCCGAAAGTACAAGCTTACCTAGAAGCTTTGCCGCAAGATGCCGAAACCGCCAACGAATGGGTCGTCGTGCAGCCCCGATCCGGCAAGCCCCCAGGGCGACTGCAACCGACCGCAGGCCGATCGCCCGCTGCCATACCCGCACAGCCACCCACAGCCAAGCAGGGAGCCAGTACCGTCACCTTGACCCCCGTACCGGGCGAGGCTTCCACCGCAGGATCGGGCGCGAAATCCCAGGCAACAGTGACCGCGCCGAGCGCCGCTGCTGCCGCCGTCTCTCTCCCGATAGCGACAGTGCCACACCCGGCAGAATCGACTTCCAAACAACGCAGACGCCAACATTCAGGGCGCAGCGGAGCAAGTGGCAAGGGGCTCAAGGGCGATTTGGCCGATCGAGCGCGCACCAAGGCAGCAGAAATTACCGCCCAAGTCAAGTCCATGCCTCCAAACAGGCTGGCTTTGTTTATAGTCGCAGGTGTCCTGAGCCTGTTATTCCTGTGGTTAATACTCAGTCTGTTGGCTAGCGCCATGCAAGCCCTATCGGGTCCCCTCCAAGGAGAGCAAGCCCTCGTCCGCCTGGAAGAACCGCCCCTAGAAATCCCCGCCGTGGCCGCGGCCCCAGAGCCGAGCGCCGCAGGGGCAGTGTCGGGAGCAATCACTGAGGAATCAGCGGAACAAATAGTTCAAAGCTGGCTGTCGGCGAAAGCAGCGGCTTTGGGCCCCAATCACGCTGTCGAAGAATTAAAGCAAGTTTTGACAGAACCGGCTTTGTCTCGCTGGCAATTGATGGCAGAAGCTCAACAGCGAAACAACGCGCACCAGCGTTATGTACACAAGCTGCAAGTTGATGGAGTTAAGACGAATCCGACTAATCCCGATCGCGCTCAAGTAGAAGCCCAAGTCGCGGAAAAAGCCGAAGTGTTCGATCGATCTCAGCTCGTTTCTTCCCGCAATGAAAACCTGCGGGTGCGCTACGACTTGATCCGTCAAGAGGGACAGTGGCGGATTATGGATTGGCAAGTGATTAAGTAAGGAATTGTTCAGTTGACAGTTGACAGTTGACAGTTGACAGTTGACAGTTGACCTGGGATACCGACATCTGCCTGGAAGGAAGAGGATTGGAGTAATGAACAGTCTTCTTTTAATTTCTCCCGATCAGGGTTCTGGCTTTAAACCAATTCTTTCTGGTAATTGGTAATTAGTAATTGGTAATTGGTAATTTCTGCTGGCTAATTACTAATTACTAATTTCTGATTATTAGGTTAATTTTTAATTCCAAAAGCGGGAGTTGTGAATTGCAGATTATTGTTGAAGGCTGGCGTTTTATTTATCATTCCTATTGCGTAGCCAATCAATTTCAACTGCTGGAAATGCTCGCTCGCCCGCGAAGCCAAATTGAGCTTTTCCACCGCGATATGCCCTACATTGACGCAGCTTGGGAGACGAAAATTAGTTTGTTCGATCGCCCAAATGAAACCTTACTTCGCAGCATTAAGAACGCTGCGGTAAATCAGTCAGCCGATGTTACCCTGCGAATGTACTGCCCGTGGGACTTCTCGGCATCCTGCAGCGCTCAAACTTGGGTATTTGCAGCCACAGAATGGGGGATTGTTACCAGTTCAGTATTACAGGCGATGGGTGTTAAGTCCATCGCACAAACCCCGGTTAATTCAGAAACGAAAATTATTACACCTTCAGCTTGGTCAAAAGCCGGCTTAATTCGCAGCGGAGTTGACGCCGATCGCATTGCTGTCGTACCTTTGGGAGTCGATCCTAAGATTTATTATCCTGCTGCGGGCGATCGGCGTCAATCACTGCGCCAAAGCTTCGGCTGGTCAAACTATTTTATATTTTTAAACATCGGAGGACAAACCGATCGCAAAGGTATTCGCCCTTTATTAAAAGCCTTCGCTGCGGTAGTTGACAAATATCCAGATGCGAGATTAGTTTTAAAAGGATCTGAACTGCTTTATCCGTCGAGAGACGAGATTGCTGAAGCCAGCCGAGTTGTGCTCAACGATGCGGAAAGAGCGAGGGTTTTACCAAGATTAATTTATACTGGTAGCCAGCTATCTTTTGCTCAAATAGCTAAGTTTTACCAAGCAGCAGATGTTTATGTTTCTCCCTATTTGGCAGAAGGTTTTAATCTGCCGGTGTTGGAAGCTGCAGCTTGCGGTTTGCCGGTTATTTGCACGGAGGGCGGCCCTACGGATGATTTTACGCGCTCGGACTTTGCACGGCAGATTGATAGTAAATTTACGGCTGTGGCGAGTGACGGGGAAACCTTATTTATCTTAGCTCCTGAGTGGGAACATTTGACTGATTTGATGCAAGGGGCGATCGAACAGCCTGGAATCGCTGCGAAAGCGAGGGTTGCGGGCCCGGCTTTTGTGGCCCAAAATTTTACTTGGAGGTGTGTAGTCGATCGATTGCTTGAGGTTATGGGAGGAGATAAAAAGAGAGAGGAGAAGTCTATTTTTGAGCCAATAATTTTGTAGTTTGGGCGTTTCAAGCCCTAGATGGGGAAATAGGTATTTTCCGGCGTAATCCGGGTCCTGGTGGTTGGGCCGCTGTCTTGTTTCAATCCCTGATAGGGTTTTAGGTATTTTCCGGCTTCCTCCCTTAAAGCTATCTGAGCATAGTTTTTTGTTTCAATCCCTGATAGGGTTTTAGGTATTTTCCGGCTCGACTTCGCAAGTATCGATTCGTTCAACGTCTACGTCGTTTCAATCCCTGATAGGGTTTTAGGTATTTTCCGGCGTTAAATCGCAAAATAAGGGCAGTTAGTATAGTAGAGTTTCAATCCCTGATAGGGTTTTAGGTATTTTCCGGCAGGATCTGATCAACCTGATCAACCTGATCAACCTCTGTTTCAATCCCTGATAGGGTTTTAGGTATTTTCCGGCTATTCATGTTGTACTCCGTCTATTAGCCTGGATTGGGTTTCAATCCCTGATAGGGTTTTAGGTATTTTCCGGCAGGGTGGTAAGTTGGATTTGTTGCTGATATTTGGGCGTTTCAATCCCTGATAGGGTTTTAGGTATTTTCCGGCCTTTTCTTTCTTTAGGTGTAACGCCTAAAGTGAAGGAGTTTCAATCCCTGATAGGGTTTTAGGTATTTTCCGGCTCTTCAAACCTGTTAGGAATTCCCGATTTGTTGGTTGTTTCAATCCCTGATAGGGTTTTAGGTATTTTCCGGCGCTGCTGAAAAAGTGTAAGCGGCTCGTTAATCACGTTTCAATCCCTGATAGGGTTTTAGGTATTTTCCGGCTAGTTAATCCTCCTGGCTGAACAGCTTCTAAATCGTTTCAATCCCTGATAGGGTTTTAGGTATTTTCCGGCTTGATCCGAAGACTGACGGTAAATTGTTTTTGCTTCAGTTTCAATCCCTGATAGGGTTTTAGGTATTTTCCGGCCCTCTGGGAATTCTCCTAAAATTGAATTGGCAGAGTTTCAATCCCTGATAGGGTTTTAGGTATTTTCCGGCTTGGATACTGGGGAAATATTTATAGTTGGCATGGAGGTTTCAATCCCTGATAGGGTTTTAGGTATTTTCCGGCGATTCGCACCTCGTTAACTTGCAGCAAAAATTGCAGGTTTCAATCCCTGATAGGGTTTTAGGTATTTTCCGGCGGGAAAGAAGACAATAAACGCAACGGTTCGGCTAGTTTCAATCCCTGATAGGGTTTTAGGTATTTTCCGGCACACTAGAATTATAACTCATTTTAAGATTTCTGTAGTTTCAATCCCTGATAGGGTTTTAGGTATTTTCCGGCTTGAGAGAAAAGCGGAGGTGGGGGAAGGGGGGGGAGTTTCAATCCCTGATAGGGTTTTAGGTATTTTCCGGCCTCTAGATAATGGCTGTAACTAAAGAAGGTCGCGTTTCAATCCCTGATAGGGTTTTAGGTATTTTCCGGCCTTTGGCGATGGTTGAGGAGTTTATGGGTTCAGGTTTCAATCCCTGATAGGGTTTTAGGTATTTTCCGGCGTTATTAGTGCAGGTTTGATGGCAGGAATTATCAGTTTCAATCCCTGATAGGGTTTTAGGTATTTTCCGGCTATATGGAAATTAGGTTTGCAGGTGTGGAAGAATTGGTTTCAATCCCTGATAGGGTTTTAGGTATTTTCCGGCCTTAATGACAATAATTTAAAAGTGTTTACTGGCATGTTTCAATCCCTGATAGGGTTTTAGGTATTTTCCGGCAGGTTTTTGATGTTTTTCCTGCACTCGCTAGGCAATGTTTCAATTCCTGATAGGGTTTTAGGTATTTTCCGGCATATCGCCCTGCATGGCGATTAATCAAAAATTGCAGAGGGTTTCAATCCCTGATAGGGTTTTAGGTATTTTCCGGCGTTACTCTCAGTGCGTTTGGAGAAAGCTTAATAGACGTTTCAATCCCTGATAGGGTTTTAGGTATTTTCCGGCGCGACAAAGTGACCGAACGGTAAAGCCATCCAATTAGTTTCAATCCCTGATAGGGTTTTAGGTATTTTCCGGCACCAGGGGAGTGAGCCAGAGAGCGATCGCAGTTACGGTTTCAATCCCTGATAGGGTTTTAGGTATTTTCCGGCCTATGCTCCCTCAATGCGACAGACCCAGAGACTCTGTTTCAATCCCTGATAGGGTTTTAGGTATTTTCCGGCAGTAGTTGGCGAGACAACGGCTCCACCTTTTTCTGTTTCAATCCCTGATAGGGTTTTAGGTATTTTCCGGCGCGACAGTTGTCAGCTCGTTCAGGATTAGCTGAAGCGTTTCAATCCCTGATAGGGTTTTAGGTATTTTCCGGCGTCAAGGGATACAATTATGCTGTTCGTCAACGTAAGTTTCAATCCCTGATAGGGTTTTAGGTATTTTCCGGCAGCAGCAACCCTGGCTAAGGATTTAGGGTTAGCATAGGTTTCAATCCCTGATAGGGTTTTAGGTATTTTCCGGCGCATTCACCGGGCTCTAGTCGTTCCATCAAGGGTTTGTTTCAATCCCTGATAGGGTTTTAGGTATTTTCCGGCCCGGTGTCGAATCCGATCAGAATCCGATCTTGACGTTTCAATCCCTGATAGGGTTTTAGGTATTTTCCGGCGAATATCTTCTGTCTATTCCTGATAGCTGCGTTCTTGTTTCAATCCCTGATAGGGTTTTAGGTATTTTCCGGCCGCCCGTTCCAGAAGCCACGGTGTATTTGGTTTTCAAGGTGCAGTTGCGTCCATCTCCAACAAAAGTACCATTCCAGCCTTCGGCTTGTCAATACCCGAGTTTCCATACTCACTCCAAAACCTTATCCTGTAAAGCTTTCAGACTTTTCGTTAATCTTTTTTTGACACGAGGGGCATCAAACTCTTGCTGCACATGAGTTTGAGCCAAAAAATTGGATACTCCGATTTTAACACCTACCGATGGACGCAAACTAAGCAAAAAATATTGTGCGCTCAACGGGCTCTACCCCACCAATACCTTCGATCTTAGCGTGACAGCAGGCGTACAGCGGAAAAAACAAAATACAGTCTTCCTTGGGTTCGATGACTTTGTTCGGCGTGGCGATCGCCCTTTAGATCTGAGTCCTAGCTTGCATCCATCTCATCAACTGGTTCGATGACTTTGTTCGGCGTGGCGATCGCCCTTTAGAGTTGAGTCCTAGCCGGAATCACTCTCCTCAACTGGTTCGATGACTTTGTTCGGCGGGGCGATCGTAATTTAGACTTGAGTCCTAGCCTGCACCCATCTCCTCAACTGGTTGGATGACTTTGTTCGTCGTGGCGATCGTAACTTAGACTTGAGTCCTAGCCCGCATCCATAATTTAAAAAATACTCCTATATAGTAAAAAAAAATAGATCATATTTAACAGCTAATCCAGTTAGACACTTCTCTGAAAAATCTCACAAACAAGCCAGATAAAATGTTCTTAACCCTAGGTTTATTAAAATCTATATTTGAGCAAATCACAGACAAAAACGTATATTTTACGGGGAGTTAACCCCAATTAATTGCTAGTAGTGATTTTCCCAGACTGATTCCGCACAACAACCTAAACTTTCACTAATTAGCCAATTTTTACCTGCCCTATTTGCGGTATTTGCGCTTCGCTGTTCGGAAAAATATTATTGGCTAATTGCCTAAAAATTCCCCAAATTAACTTAAAATCAGTAGAGTGGCATTTACCTTAAAACTACCTATGACAAAAGCCGAAATTAGCACCAAAAACATCACAGTTCCTAACGGAGATTTGCAAATAGCTGCATACCTAGCCCAGCCAGCATCCCTAGGGCAATTTCCCGCAGTTATCGTAATTCAAGAAATCTTTGGCGTCAACTCGCACATCCGCGAAGTTACTGAAAGAATAGCAAAAGAAGGATATGTGGCGATCGCCCCAGCCATTTACCAGCGTCAAGCCCCCGGCTTTGAAACCGGCTACACCCCCGAAGCCATCCAAATCGGCAGAGAATACAAAGAAAAAACCACAGCTTCCGAACTTCTCGGCGATATCCAAGCCACCATCGATTACCTCAAAACTCTACCCTCTGTCAAACCAGAAAGTTTTGGCTGCATTGGTTTCTGCTTTGGAGGGCACGTCGCCTACCTCGCCGCTACTTTGCGCGAAATCAAGGCTACAGCGTCCTTCTACGGCGCCGGTATCGCCACCCAAACCCCCGGCGGCGGCACCCCCACGATCGCCCGCACAGCAGACATTAAAGGCACTCTCTACGCCTTTTTTGGCACTCAAGACCCCAGCATTCCCTTAGAACAAGTTGACCAAATCGCCGCCGAATTGCAAAAACACAGTATTTCTCACCAAATTTTCCGCTACAATGCCGATCACGGCTTCTTCTGCGACCACCGCGGCAGTTACGACGCTACGGCAGCAGCCGACTCGTGGGTGCAGGTGAAGCAGCTATTTCATCAGCAACTTCAACCAGCTTAGAGAGTGGGAGATGGGGAGATAGGGAGATGGGGAGAGTGGGAAAATTTTTTCTACTGACGACTGCCAACTAAATTACTGACAACTGACAACTAAACTGACATGAATTCCAAATCTACAGGTTCTCAAAGCCCAAAACCATCCTTTTCAATGGATGATTTTGCTAAAGCCCTCGAACAGCACAATTACGAGTTCCAGAAGGGACAAGTAGTGCGCGGCAAAGTGTTCGAGTACGACTCAAACGGCGCGTATGTTGATATAGGCGGCAAGTCTTCGGCTTTTTTGCCGATCGAAGAGGCTGCTTTGAGAACAGTAACGGATTTGTCGGAAGTGGTTCCGCTCGACGAGGAACGGGACTTTTTGATTATCCGCGAACAAGATGCAGATGGCCAAGTTACTTTGTCTCTGCGGCAGTTACAAATTCAGCAAGCTTGGGAAGATTTAATTGAATTGCAGGAAACCGGTAAAGTTCTTCAGGTGCGGGTTTCTGGGGCGAATAAGGGCGGCGTGACTGTAGATGTTCAGGGAATGCGCGGTTTTATTCCCCGATCGCACTTAGTGGAACGCGATAACATAGAATCGCTGATCGGTCAATCTTTGAGCGTGAATTTTTTGGAGGTCGATCGCGAACGAGAAAAACTCGTACTTTCCCAGCGGATGGCCACTCAATCGAATGCCTTCAAGGATTTGCAAATTGGTCAGTTGGTAGAAGGAAAAGTCAGCAGCATCAAGCCTTTTGGCGTGTTTGTGGACTTGGAAGGAGTTAGCGGTTTGCTGCACATCAAGCAAGTTAGCCAAAAATATATTGATAACCTTGGAAAGGTGTTTGCCCCCGGTCAACCCCTGAAAGCGATCGTGGTTGACCTCGATGAAAGTCGTGGCCGGATTTCGCTTTCTACTCGGGTACTAGAAAATTATCCAGGGGAAATGGTCGATAAAATGGCGGATGTTATGGATACCGCAGAAGAGCGATCGGAACGTGCTCGAAAGACTCTTTCTTAAGTCTTGATATAATTACCACCCCGACTTCTTTAAGAAGTCGGGGCTCTAAGAGCGCGATCGTTTTACGTTTAATTAGCTTGATTTACTTATTTTGCATTGTACATCGACTTCTTCTACCAGTTTCCCAAAAGAATCCAACTATAGGCTAACTCCAAACCCCTATCTAGTAAGTGAATACCTCTAGTCAATCAAACATCAAAAATCCCAAATTGTCTTACTTCTTCCTTTGGCGCTCTAACTCCATTTCAGCGTTGGTTATTTAACCCCATTAGCTACTACTCCCAATACTTTAAAATCCGCTACATTTAGTTGATCTAAAGCTTTGTTTACCAGTCCGCGATCGGTTTTTTCTATTTTTACTATCAAAACTGTGCCATCAGTTTGAGATGCTAGTAAATGACCATCTGCTAAACCAATTAAAGGTGGTGTATCGTAAATGACTAAATCAAATAACGCTAGGAATTGTTCCATTAAATAGTGCATCTTTCTCGAAGAAAGTAATTTAATTGGATCGGGGGGAATAGTACCAGCAGTGAGGACAAAAAGATTGTCATCATCAGGTAATCGCTGAATAGCCTCATTTAAGCTTAAATCCGAACTTAAAGTATTACTTAAACCTTTCAGATTTGATAAACCAAGGTATGTGTGGAGTTGAGGAGAACGCATATTAGCATCTACTAATAATACTCGTTTACCCACAGCAGAAGCAGTTTTAGCTAAATAAAGTGCTACAGTTGACTTACCCTCACCTTTAAGAGTCGAAGTGATGGTTAAAGAACTGACTGGGTGTTCAGCATTTAATAATTGAATATTTGTGTATAAGTAGTGAAATGCCTCGATTACAGGAAAATCTTGGGAATTTGAAACTATTATTCGTTTTAAGCTTGCACCGTTAGTATTTGAAGTTATGCTAGTGAATTGAGCGGGAACCCTTTCACCTCTACGAGACTTAATTTTCATCGCTTTGGCGATCGGAATGACTCCCAAAAGAGGACGTTTAGTTGCTGATTTAATTTCTTCGGGAGTATGAAAAACAGTATTTAAAACTTCTACTAGGAAACCTATAGCAATGCCTAGTAAAGTGCTAATAACGATCGCGATCGCTAGGTGGCGACGGGTTTGTTTTTCTGTTACTGGGTGGAGCTCACCATTTTCGTTTGTGACTAACTGTGGTTTAGATATAATTTGCCAAGAGTCATAAATTTGACCAGCATCTATTTGTAAGGTTTTTTGTTTTTCCATGAACAGCTTGAGAGTATCTTTAGCTAGTTCTAGTTTTAATTGTAGGTCATCATAGCGACGTTGAGCTTGGGGCATTTGAGTGATTTTTGCTTGCAGTAAATTTTGGCTATTAGTTATCACTCGCTCGCGAGCTTCCAACTGTTTTAGTTGTGATTGCATCTGCAAGAGAACAGTATCAGCTTCTCTTTTCATTAAATCGCGCAAACTTTGCTGCTTTTCCCGCAAAGATTGAATGGGAAGGCTATTTTCATAAAATTGAGTAGAATTTAAAGCTAATTGCGACTCTATTTCAGTTATTTTGCCAATTAAACTTTCATAAGACTTGGGGCTAATATCAATAATCCAACGATTATCGCCATTTAAAGATCTTTTTTTGTAGTTTTCATATTGCTGCCTACTTTCTGCTAGTTGTACTTGCACTTCTAGGCGACGATTAGTTACACTATCTAGCTGATCTGATAGGCTGCGGCTGCGTAATTCTGGTTGATTAAAGTTATACTTAATTCTTAAGGTTTGTAATTCTTGCTGCAAGTTATCTACTTTCTGCTGGAGGGGTGATATTTGTCTAGTGATAAAATCAATACTTTGTTTGCTAACTCTTAAGCGCTCTTTGCCCATATATTCTCGGTAATATGTTGCAGTTTCTTCCAGCACATATTTGATGCGCTTGGGGTCTCGATCACGGTAGCTAATATCTAGGAGTTTAGTACCCCCCTGCTTCCCATCTCGCAAGAAAGTAACACGTTGGATAGTCAAGCGGTTGTTGAGATTTTTATAGTCAAAATTTGGATATCTTTGTTGCAATTTATTAACTAATGGTATTAGCACTTCGGGGCTTTTTAAAACCCGCGTTAAACTTTGATAATCCACCGAGGAACCTTCTTCCGCTGATGACTTAATTCTGTTCAAGTCTGTGATGCCTATACTGTTACTTTGAGCTTGGACTAAGAGCTTTGATAGCCGATCGTCAGTCGTAAGCGGTTCTGCTAAAACTGTAAATTTTCCTTCATACTCAGTAATAGATTTTTTGGCAGCCCTGATCACGAAAGTACCAGTCAAAGTACCGATGCTGGCAGCTACTATAGCCATCACCAGAAGGCGACGTTTGACCACAGCTACTACCCATCCCATATCAAGGACTTGGTCATCTCCTTCTGGGGTACTAGCTACGTAGTTACGGGAGGCTGCGGACAGATAGTGACCATTAAGATCATCCTTTAGGGAAGAAAACAGCTTTTTATCCATAAGGCTAATTTTATGAAATTCCTAATTTCCTAAGAGTCTGAGTAGCTCTATGAGTCGGGTGGGAACGAGAATTCCACCAATAATATTATTAACTGGTGTGAGAACAGTGGTAATGGTGTCTACCAAGGTAGCAGTCCTTGATCGTCCCACTATAATTATGTCATTATCTTGAATAAGTGGGTTGGTTTGAGCATCGATTCCTTGATTCAAATTAATTGCTACTTCCGATCGCGATATAGTTCCATTAGGATTCAGCCTGATCAGTTCCACGGATCTAGAGTTAGCGCGACTTAGCCTGAAACCCCCCGCACTCATAATTGCTTGATTTAAGGTAGTATTAGGAGGTAATTTGAGCCCACCCGGAGTATTGACTTCTCCAATAACACTCACTTGCACAGTCCCCGGAGCAAAGCTAGCAGTAGCTAGAACAGAAACTTCTCCTGGGTCGATCGCCGTCGCTGTCGGCACAAATATGATATCCCCTTCTTGTAGTATAGTATCTTGAGAGGTATCTTGTTCTTGCAAATATTGCCAGAGGTTAATAGTTCTAATTTGTTGTTTGCCACTTCTAGTATAACGTTGGAGTTGGATTTGGCGAATATCGGCGATTGATGTGATTCCACCAGCTAGTTGTAGAGCACGAATAATTGTCGGCTGTCCGTTAGTTCTTTCACCATTTTGGGTATCACCACCAATCGCTACATATCTACCGGGACGCTTCACCTCTCCGAATACTGAGACAGTACGGGGTTGCTCTGGTGGTATAGAAAAAGTAGATTCACTAAGTTGATTTGTTTCTGCTAAATTAATTGTTTCTTGAGGAGGAACCAAGATTTGATCTCCATCTCGCAAGGTGATATCTTGGCTGGTCTGACCAGTTTGTAAATAATCCCACAGATTATAAGTGATAGTTATTTCTTTGTTAGCCGTGAGCCGACGCCGCACAATTACTCGTCTGATATCAGCGGTAGCTCGAATACCCCCAGCTTTTTCTAAAGCTTGAGGAAGAGTGGGAAACTGAACAGAGGGTCTGTTGCCACCTCCATTAGCTAGGGGTAATGAGTAGGAGCCGGGACGGCTTATTTCACCCGATAACCAAATATTGAGCGGGCGGGCAGCTTGTAAGCTGATGGTAACTAAAGGTCTTTTTACAACGCGACTATAAGCTCTAGTGATAACTTGGGCGGCCTGTTCTAAAGTTAATCCTTGAAGGGGAACACTACCAATAATTGGGATTTGAATAGCTCCCCCAGCGGGAATTTGATACTCTCCACTAAGCTGGGGCAGATCGTAGATATCAATTCTAATATTGTCTCCACCGCCTAGATAGTAGTCAGTATTAATTATTGTTGCGGGGCCTGGGGACTGAGCCAGGTTGGTTTGAGGGTAGGAGAGAGTGAGTACCAGCGCCAGCAGTGGCAGTTGTAAAGCATGAAGGGTAAGCCATTTCATAGTTAGTAACAAATTTGATGATAGAGGTAAAGCCATGAAAGATATTTTGAGAGTGCCGATGTTTGCGTTGATGCTATTGTGTTTAACGCTTATCGTCTTTGTGACTATTTATATTTTAGTCGCACGCAATCCCAAATTGGGGGCAAGATTAGAAAAGATTTTTGTGGGGATACTTTTTTTTACCATAACTGGTGGATCGGGTATCATAGCCATGCCTTTTACCAAACTCCATCCTAACATTTTCTACAATTTAGAAACTACACCCCCAACGATAATTGGTCAAGTTGCCATTTATGGGGCCATGATATTAATGATATTTCCCCGCTTAACTCAAACAACCCGAAAAACAGTTTCTATCTGCATTAAATGGATAGCAGGAGACATTTTTTTAGGTTTATTTTTGTTGGTTATGACTTTATCGGGCTTGTGGTCAGAAACTCCTGAAATTACTTTTAGGGCTATTTTTGCTATTTGGGTAGTAACACTGGTTTCTATTTATGTAGGGAAAGTGTATAGTTGGTTAGAAATTTATGGATTATTGAGATGGCTAACTGGTTTGTTAGCTTTATGGTTACTTGTGAAAAGAAATCCAGCGCCGGACGGTTGTTGGACTGGAGTTTTAGGTCATAAAAACCCTTTTTCTTTTCAAATGGCTAATACAGCTTCTTTATGGATTTTATATGCTTTTAAAGAGCCTAAGTATCGATATTTCTCATTATTTATCATTTTAATAGCTTTAGTAGGATTGCAAAAAGGTTGTAGTGGTGCTAGTCGGATTTTGACCGTGGTATTAATCAGTTTGTGGAGTTATTTAGCACTCTTAAAAAAATTACCTATAAAATGGGCTTTTGTCTGCTTTATCTTATTTTTGGTGGGTAGTATAGGTATAAGTATTTTGGTATTAAATAATTTAGAGGCTATTGTTGTGGATGGTTTGGGAAAAGATATGACTTTAACGGGTCGAACCGATTTTTGGCCTTTAATTATTGATCGAGTTAATCAAAATAACCCCATATTTGGTTATGGAATGCTAGGATTTTGGCAGTCTTGGCGTGGCTTGGAAAACCCCGCTTACGGAATTCTAGTAGCTAAAACTGGTTTTGTGCCACCCCACTCTCACAATGGTTTTATTGATATACTTTGCCAACTGGGTTGGGCTGGAGTATTGTTGTTTATTGGGTCATTTTTTAATAATATCTTTAGAGGTATAAAGTACCTAGTTAAAGGAAGTTTTCCAGAGTCAGGTTTGCCTTTGTATTTATTAACATTTATGCTAATGACTAATTTGACAGAGGGGGGACTATTGGGTGTTGGTACTTATTGGTGTTGGTATGTAGTTTTATCGGTAAAATTGAGCTTAGATAGCACAGCTAAGGATCATCCACACTAATGATGTCAGCGTTGGGTGAGGCCTATGAGGAGAATCTTTAAACAGAATAGGCATATCCCCGACTTGTTAAACAAGTCGGGGCATGAACACCGATCGCCCTTGACGTTTAATTAAGTGGGTTCACTTAATATGACTTGCAATTGTTTCACTCTCCACAGTTACTTCCACTGGCCAAGAATTTTCCATCTCTACTGTTTGTTTCGGCTGATAAACTGCCAAGTCGAACCAGAAAGTCGTACCCACATTAACTTCGCTAACTAAATTAATTTTAGTGTGGTGCTTGTCAATAATGTTTCTGACAATAGAAAGACCTAATCCCGTTCCTTCTAAAGTGTGTACTCGGTTTTCTACCCGGAAAAAGCGCTCGAAGATTGCTTGTTGGTCTTCAGGATCTATGCCAATTCCAGTATCAGAAATTTCTATCCGCACTACCGGAAAATGTTTAGCATCCGGTGACAAGTTTTGGTTAACGGATTGACCGTCTTTGTGGGTGGACGCCTCCGGTTCTAGCAAATACGCTCGAATAGCCACCTTGCCGCCGGACTGAGTAAATTTTAAGGCATTTCCTACTAAATTTGCAAATACTTGCAGTAACAAATCGTAATGACCTAAAGCAGGCGGCAAATACGGGTCAACTTCTTGCTCTAATTCAATGCCTTTATCCTTAGCATTTAACTGATAAGTTCGCAAGGTTTGTTCCACAGCTTGCGGGAGGTCAACAGCCTCCAAGTGATAAACTCGGCAGGATTCCAGTCGCGACAAGTCTAACACGTCGTTAACTAAACGAGTTAGTCGATCGGTTTCTCGATTGGCAATTTCTAGGAATTCCCTGCGCTCGCTTTCTAGAAGGTCTTCTCCGTACTCGTGGAGAGTCTCGATAAAAGATTTGATATTAAATAAAGGTGTTCTCAATTCGTGAGAAACATTGCTGATAAAATTGCTTTTAGCCTCATTGAGTTCTACTTCCCGAGTAATGTCCTGCACTGTCATGGCAATGCCTTTGAGACTTTCTCGGTAATTTCCCGAACCTTGATGCTTGGAGGTTTGCTCGTAGAAAGTACACTCTACAGCTACCGGGCGTTGTGGCTCGGTACAGGTATCTTCCTCATGGCGGATGCAGCTTCTGCACAACGGTTCGGCACCGGGCGCTTTGTGCAGAATGACAGTAGTTAAAACAATCCGAATTGTACGGTTAAGTGGTTCGCTCATCGAGATGCGAAATTCGCCGCCTTCGCGATCGCCCGCAGCTATTTCCTGCAACGGTCTAGCCAATTCCTGCTGCACTTCCGAAGGTAAAATGTTCAGAACATTTACTCCGATCGCCTTTTTACCTTCCCATCCAAAAATCCGCATCCCCGTCGGATTAACTAAAATTACCTGCAAATTTGCGTCTAATAAAAGCGCGCCATCAGCAATCGTTGAAACCAAAGTTTCTAACTTAGCTTTTTCCGCTGTCAGCTCTTCAATATTTTGTTCTTCATAACTTTCGAGTTTCTGGGCCATTTCATTAAAACTGCCGATCAACTCGCCCAATTCTCCTCCTAAAGGCAGGTCAACTCGCTGCTTAAAATTACCGCTGGCAATGTTTTTGACCCCGAAGACTAATTGTTTGATCGGCTGAGTAATTGTCAGGGCATTAAATACAGCTCCCAAAATTACCATCACCCAAATTGTGACAAATACTGCTAAAGTGACATCCCTAGTAAGATTTGAAGAGATAACTGCTGCCGGATTTGGGTTAATGCCGATCGCCAAAACTCCCAAATATTTGTCTTCATGAATTAACGGCACAAATACATCGGTAACTTCTCCATCTGGCGTCAAATGCTGCCGCACCAAAGGCAAAGAAGTTAAATTTCTCGCCTCAATATCGGTGAGAAAATTATCGGGAAGTTTGATCTGGCGGCGCAGTGTCAGGGAAGTCTGCACCTCGGATTCCGAAAATGGTATCCCCAGGAAAATATCTCCCGCTTCGTCGGCGTAAAGCATATAGCGGACGCTGGAGGTGCTGCTGTAAAATTGGCGGGAAAAGCGGGCGACTTCGGAGCGATCGTTTTTGGCAATCAGCGGCGCCACATTTGCCGCCAACAGCAGGCCGAGGTCGCGGCCGTAACGAGTATCGTTAAGTCGGGCGTCTTGCTGGATAGTATTCACGGCCCAGAAGGTCAGGCCGCTCATAATTAACGACACTACGAGGGTAGCAGCGGCCATCAGGCGGGTCTGGAGGGTAAAATCCGACCACCAGCGGGCAATAATTTCTCCGATTTTGTTTAGTATGGCCAGCATTTCACCAGTTCACCAGTTCAATATAAAAAGCAAGATCAATTCAGTTGGCTCCCGATCAAATTTTCTGATGCGACTTGTCCGCTACCGCCACCGCAGAGATACCAAACTTCATTGTTACATTTCTACATTGAGATTGCTTGGCTTTCGGATGGCGGCCGATGTCGCAATTCCTAATTTTTATCGCCCAGAGCTCGGCGACCGATGTCCCGACGGCAGTAAACCCCTTCAAATTGGATACAATCAACTGCTGCATAAGCTTTGGAGATAGCTTGTTCCAAAGTTTCTCCCGTCGCAGTGACGCCCAAAACCCGGCCGCCGTCACTCACCAACTGCTGCTGCTTCAACTGAGTACCGGCGTGAAACACTTCTGCTCCTTTAGCTTCAGCTTCCTCGATACCTTTAATAACTTTGCCTTTTTGATAACTTCCAGGATAGCCCCCAGAAGCCAAAACTACGCAAACAGAGGCCCCCGACTTCCAGCGAATAGAATATTCACCGAGACGCTGCTGACAGCAGGCGAGCACCAAATCTTCCAAAGGAGTTTCCAGCAGCGACAAAACCGCTTGAGTTTCGGGATCTCCGAAACGGCAGTTGAATTCTAAGACTGTGGGTTCTCCGTCGGGGGTAATCATTAAACCTGCGTAGAGTACACCCCGGTAGTCGATTTTGCGTTTTTGCAGTGCTGCAAGGGTGGGTTCGAGAATTTCTTCTTGAATCCTTTCCATGAGTTCCGGGGTGACAATGGGCGCTGGGGCGTAGGCTCCCATACCGCCGGTGTTGGCTCCCTTGTCGCCTTCCCCGATAGCTTTGTGGTCTTGGGCCGGCAACAACGGTTCCACTGTGATGCCGTCGGTTAGGGCGAGAATCGAGACTTCTTGACCTGTTAAGAATTCTTCGACGACGACTCGGATGTTGTCGGTGCCGAATTCGCCTCGGAAAATGGTGTTGATGGCGCTGTGAGCCATTTTGACGGTGGTGGCAACGGTGACTCCTTTGCCTGATGCGAGTCCGTCTGCTTTGATGACTATTGGGGTTCCTTGTTCCAGAACGTATGCTTTGGCTGCTTCTGCGTCTGTAAATACGGCAGCTTTGGGTGTGGGGATGCCTGCTTCGAGCATCAATTCTTTGGCCCAGGATTTGCTGGATTCAATTTGGGCGCCGGCTTTGGTGGGGCCGAAAATCATGAGTCTTTTCTGTTGGAAATAGTCGGCAATGCCTAGCGATAGGGGCAATTCGGGGCCGACGATGACTAATCCGATGTTGTTGACCATCACAAAGCGTTCGATGCCTTGGAAGTCGTCGATGTTGAGCGACAGATTTTGACAGCCTTGGGTGGTAGCTGTGCCGCCGTTGCCCGGTACGCAGAATACTTGTTTAATCCGCGTAGATTCTAGCAGTTTTTTTGCGATCGCGTGTTCGCGGCCTCCGTTTCCCACAACTAAAACTTTCACAGTATCCTCACCTATAAATTTTGTTCCCTGAATTTCTGATTTTCAGTGTCTGCACCTTTCTATCTGCTTTTTGCAGTGCTGTCAATTATGCCATGCTTGGCGATCGCCAATTGCTAGATGTGGCACTTTTCAGCAGGGGTGGCGTTCGGCGGCTGTTTCTCAATGGCTGGGAGCGTGCAATAATTAAAGACTTTAGCTGCCCAATTTTTATGGGTTCTGCCTCGATTTAATCATGCAATTCAAACTATTTTTGGGCTTTTAACTCGGCAATTACTGTAATTGAGCTAGGGCCAAATAGCGATAAGATAGGCAGGTTGACTTTGCGGAATTTTACTCACATGAAATCAAATCAAACCGCTGCGAGTTCATCTGCCAAATTTAAGCGGGTGGGCGTTGTCGGCGGCGGCCAGCTAGCTTCGATGATGGGGGATGCTGCTAGGGCGCTAGGTATTGAATTGGTAGTGCAAACTCCTCATGCTACCGATCCGGCAGTTTCTGTTGCTGCTGGTGCTGTTTTGGCTGCAGTTGATGATGTTTTGTCTACGGCTCAATTGGCGGCTGGCTGCGATGTTATTACTTTTGAAAATGAGTTTGTGGATTTGGATGGTTTGCGGCCGCTAGAACAGCAAGATGTGTTATTTCAGCCGAGTTTGTCGTCGCTTTCTCCTTTGTTGGATAAGTACGTTCAACGCTGTTATTTACAAGGTTTGGGTTTGCCAACTCCGAGGTTTTGGGAATGGGATTGCAGCGCGGATTTGCCCCCGGAATTGTTTAAGGCGGTGGCTCACGACTTTCCGGCAATTTCTGTTTCCGACAGCGTGCAGATGGAAGGAGACTCGGATGCTGGATCGATCGACTTTCCCTTTGTCGTCAAAGTTCGGCGTCACGGTTATGACGGCCAAGGTACTTTTATTGTTAAGGATCGGGGGAGTTTGGAGTCAATTCGTGCTAAACTCCAAGGTCAGTCTTTGCTGGTAGAAGAGTTTGTGCCGTTCGATCGCGAATTGGCAGTGATTGCGGCTCGATCGGCAAATGGCGAAATTGCGATTTATCCGATAGTGGAAACTCAGCAGCAAAATCAGGTTTGTCATCTGGTGATTGCGCCCGCTGATATTAGTTTAGATGTCAAAACTGAAGCTTGTGCGATCGCCCGCACTCTCCTCAACAGCTTAGAAGCTGTCGGCGTATTCGGCATTGAATTATTTTTAACCGCCGATAATAAGCTGTTAGTCAATGAAATTGCACCCCGCACCCACAACTCGGGACATTTTACCATTGATGCCTGTGAAACTTCACAATTTGAACAGCATTTGCGCGCAGTTTGTCAACTACCTTTAGGTAATTCGGCTTTGAAATGTGCAGGCGCTGTCATGGTAAATTTGCTCGGCTACGAGTCGGCCGAGTCCGATTATTTAGCAAAAAGACAACAACTGGCACAAATTAGCGGTGCTTTTGTCCATTGGTATGGTAAGAAAGTATCGCGTCCGGGCCGCAAACTCGGTCACGTTACAGTTGTGCTCGACGCGGACTTGGTGGCTCAGGGGCGATCGCAAGCACAGGCGATCGCTCAAACCGTTGAATCTATCTGGTATGCAAGTTAAATTGCTCAAAGCTTGCCAAAATCTGGTGAGTTGGTATATATTAAATAAAGGTTCTACTGCGACGTTGGTGACTGCCAATAATGTTTTTTTGATCTATAACTCTTAACTCTCGGGAATCAAGATGTTTGGACAGCAGTAAACTGGGCTTGTACCCAGAAACTTTAAGTCCGAGCCAACGGTACCCACCTGGTAAAATACCAGGTCAAAAGCTGAGGTAAGACGGCGTTGCGGGGAGCCATTAAAATTTGGATTGAGATAGGCGCTGTGAAATATGGCTAGCCTATTTTTTTTTGAGTAAACGCCTTTACTCATACTGGGAGTTTAGATGCGATTCGTTGAGACTGTCGGCTAATTAAAAAAGGGTGAAACCAAACATCCTATCCTCAGAAAAAAAGAACGACGATTAGCCAGAGATAACAAGAGTAGAAAAACGAGAGACACTCGTCAAGCCAATCGGAATGTTGCGCCCTCTTACCCACATTCTTGACAGATTCATCGCAGCAGCAGTCAATAGATTTTAGATTTTAGATTTTAGATTTTAGATTTTAGATTTTAGATTTTAGATTTTAGAGGCGACCCTAGGGATAAATCCGGGGGCTTGAGGATTTTCGATTTGAGATTTGGGATTGATTCCACGGATAAATCACGTGGCGGGTACCACCTTTGAAATTCCTGGTCACAATATGTTGTTGTAGACGAGTTTGAGTAAGACCCATGTAACGAGCGTCGTTATGCAAACCAAAAACACCAATTCGTTAAGACGGCAGGGTAAACGCATCGTACAGATATGCAAGAACGATCTTTAATTCCTCATATTTCGACCTGAATCCTTACCTCGAATCAAGATTGGCAAACTACATAATCGCATTGTCGATACTCGTAAAGATTTCCTGTACAAACTATCAACCAAAATAGTCAACGAAAACCAAGGGATTATTCTGGAAGATTTGAACGTATCAGAAATCAACTGTTGAAGAACCGGAAACTCTCAAGGGCGATTAGCCGACAAGGATGGAGAGAATTTAGAACTCTCTGTGAAGCCAAGTCTGAGAAATTTGGCAGAGAGTTTCCAGTAATTAGTAGGTGGGAACCTACTAGCCAAGTCTGTGCGGACTGTGGCTTTAAGTGGGGGAAAATTGATCTGTCTATTCGTTCAGTTCAAAACCGGTGCAGAGGGATTGTCAGACTAGCAACGGTTAGCAGAACCCTGTGAAGCCTCAAGAATCACCGCACATGAAAGGTCGGTGAGTATTTCAAAAGAAGCCCATTATTCTCAAACGCAACATTTGTTTTTGAACACCTGGGTTTTAGCACCTGCTTGTACGTCCGGTGAGGCTGGCCACCACCGCCACTAACTCAGCAGCATCTACGGGTTTGGTCAAATGCATCTGAAAACCTGCTAATAGTGCCTGCTGACGATCGTCATTCCGGGCATAGGCCGTTAGGGCGATCGCGGGTAGCCTACCGCCCCGCTGCACTTCAAGTTGACGCAACTTGCGGATCAGGGAGTAGCCATCCTCATCCGGCATCCCAATATCGCTCACTAAAACATCGGGGTTGCGCTCGGTTGCGGTGTCGATAATGGTCAACGCCTCCTTGACCGAAGCCACAGCCATGACATCAGCACCATACTTTTCGAGAATCGTGCTCAGCAACTCTAGCGCGTCCGCCTCGTCCTCTACCACTAAGATTTGTAAGCCTTCAAGGGTCGGCGAGGCCGGAAACTTCCCATTCGCCTCGACGATCGAGTTTAATGGCTCTGGATCGCTGGGTGGTAGATGGATAATCATCACCGGCAGTTTGACTGTAAAGGTCGTCCCCTGTCCTATCCCTGGACTCACTACCGTTACAGTCCCGCCATGTAATTCAACTAATTGACGCACAATGGCTAACCCTAAACCCAACCCCCCATAACTGCGAGTGGTCGTGCTGTCGTGCTGGCTGAAGCGATCGAAGACAAACGGTAGAAATTCCGAGCTGATGCCTGTTCCAGTGTCGCTGACAGTAAGTTCAACATGGGAATTAACCCGCTGCAAACGAATCTGGACTCGCCCGTCTTTAGGCGTAAATTTGAGGGCGTTAGAAAGTAGATTCCACACAACTTGCTGCAACCTATCGGCATCACCCAATAGCGGGCCAGCTTCAGAATCGAGCACGCTTTGCAGGCGAATTGACTTTGCCTCAGCCGCCAAGTGTACAGACTCAATCGCCGATTCAATCACCGGCACCAGGTTGACAGGACGGACTCGGAGACGCAGCTTACCCGTGATGATGCGAGAAACATCGAGGATGTCTTCAATGAGCTGGGCTTGAGACTTTGCGTTTCGCTCGATCGTCTCCAAAGCCCGCGCCACCTTATCCTCACTCAGGTTTTTTTGCCGTAACATCGTTGACCACCCTAAGATCGCGTTGAGAGGAGTTCTGAGTTCATGAGAAAGAACCGAGAGAAACTCATCCTTGGCACGGTTGGCTGCCTCTGCGTCTGCCCGAATTATTTGTTCACGCATCAATAATTCGTCTTTGGTGCGATTAGACGCTTCCAGTTGGGCAGTGCGTTCCTGCACCCGTTGCTCTAGCTCTACATTAATCGCCTGGATACGGCGGCGACTCTCTTCTAGTTCCTGGTTTGTAAGGGCAAGTTGAGCTGGACTGGGCGTATCGAGTGCCACTGGAATTAAGGGAATCAGTAAAAAGGTGAAGGTATACAAAGACCAAGCACCAGTGACAGCTTTGATCAGTCCTGAAACCCAATAAATGGGGTGCCAAAGTGTCACTACTTCCATCAGGTGCGTCGTGCCACATAAGGCAAAGATAAAAAAGAAACCTACCAGCAGTATCACCGTGTGGGCAGATAGATCCTTACGCTCATTTGTAAAGTAAACAATGGCAACCGCCACCGAGAAATAAGCGACGGTAGTCAAGGCATCTGACGTTATGTGCAGCCAGACTAACCCCGGTTTCCAGAGGTAACAATGGCCGTGAGGAATGAAATTATTAGAAAAGAAGGTGCTCAAGAGGTCAGGCATATTAGTTTACGGCACTGTCAAGTTAATTTAGGAGGTGTCATCAATTCAACCAGATGACCGCAGCAGCCAGAAGAATCGCACGCCGGAAAGTTCACCGCCCTAGGGTGATAGCGCGTAGCGATTGCCTGATACTGCTTGAGCTTGGGGAAAAAATTCTCAATCAAATGACGGGCTTTGTACAATTGAGCATCGTAAGTTTCCAGGGTCTTGCAATTATTGTGGCTTTTGTCAAATTATGGCGCTGATTCATTTACGCTGAACATTTCTCAACATAGCTCTGCAATGCTGGAGATGTAACGATAGCAATCCCGTCATCGCTGACAGAACAGGTCGAATCCGACAAAGCACGTAACAAGATATTACGTGCGCCGTTCAAATCCCGTCCAATTACCGTTTGGCAATGAGGGCATTTAAACATTTTAGAGCCACCAAGCTGGCGATGAATATGACCACAATTACCACAAGTTTTGGAAGTATAGGCTTCAGACACATCAACCACAATTGAGCCATTCCTTTCGGCTTGATGCTTGATGATTTGTTTAAAACGGTAATGCGCCCAAGTCAGCATCTGACGTGCTGATTTTTTATTAATCTTCCGTTTGGCACGCTTCACCATTTGAGACGTTTCAAATGTTGGCAGAAAGATAACTTGGTAATTCGTGGTTAGAAAGTGTGCAGCTTTTTTGTGAAGTTCATCAACAAGATTTTGAATCTTGCTTCTGATTCTTCCCGCAGCCTTTCTCATCGCTCTTCGCTGTTTGGCAGACACTTTACTCATTTTTCCCATTAACTCGTCAAGATATTGACATAGGCGGGTGATTCTTCCGATATCTCCGCTACCAATCTCAATTACTTTTTCCGAGTCGTAGCCAGTAAGGAATGTCCGAATACCGGGGTCTAAAGCGATTACTGATTTAGTCTCTGACAGTTTTGAGCGATATTCTTCAGGAAAAATGGCAAACCAGTTGCCACGATTGAGAACGAGCTGAGTGCCATACTTGCAAGATGTTGGAACGGGTTCAGATGCTGTGAATTTCAAGCCTTTAACTTTTGACTTAAACCACATTCCATCTATAAAGTTAGCATCATTGAATTTAATGGTAGAACGAGGGTTGCGGATACTGCGATACTTGGCATCCTTGCTAGCCGAATACGCTCTATGTGCGTCGAAAATAGCATTTTGCCTGATATGACACGGTGTATCTTTTACCCATTGTGGCAAATCTGATTGCATAATTTTGTTACGCAACTTGAGCTTACTTAATCGGTTTTGTCTTTGCTGAGAAATTGCTTGGTTGTAGCAATATCTTGTCGCTGCCATCCAGGTTTTCCAGATTTTGGCTAGTGCTGGCTCTGGGTAAATCTGAATCTTCATTGATTTTAGTTTTATACTTTCGCAGTCCGTAGAGTCTGCTGGAAAAGACGTGAATAATGGCCAGGATGTCTTCGACCATCTCTCGTTCTGGAGAAAGGTTGTCTTGGTGGAGAACCACGATTTTTGCTCCATCGAGTTGACCGAGCCATTCAATGAGTTCAAAACCAAATCTGGCAAGTCGGTCTTTGTGGGCAACAATAATAGAGCCGACATTGCCTGTACGGACGGCTTCCAAAACGGATCTAAGTCCTTGCCTTTTAAAATTAAGCCCGGAGGCAATGTCGGTAACAAGTTCACCTGATGGATAGAGTTCCAGTAATTTTGCAATTTGTCGGTCAAGGTCAGCTTTTTGCCCTCGACTTGAAACTCTGGCGTACAAAATTGTTCTGAGGTTGGTTTTGTTTTGTCCGGCATAAGAGTTGATTAAGTATCGCCGTTGACCTGCGGGTGTGCGGATGGTTTTGATGATTCCATCCTTTTCCCACCGTCTGAGTGTGTGCAGGCAAACTCCAAAATGTTCGGCTGCTTGTCTTGGGGTTGAGTAGGTATCCAATTTCTGAATTGTTTACTACGCTCCTAGCTTTGCGCATAATTAAGGTATTTTCAGTAAAATTCAATAAATTAATCTACAGGACTATACTCTCCCCTTCGGCATTGAGGGGGTCAATAATGCCCCGATCTGGATCATAGCCCTTGTTAGGCAGCAGTGTATCCGCCACCAGTAACGGCTGCTGTTGGTCGCCTCCTGGTCGCGTGACCAGCTTGTCAGGGGGTGAGGTGAAACCCCAACGGATTGGCCAACGTATCCACGCGCTCCCATGAATCTTGTTACTCAATCCCTGCGTCCAATTGCTTCATTCCTAGGCTCCTCAAAAAGCTCAGCAGGAAGATGTTTCTTTCAAGTGGGAAAATGCCTGAATTAAAACTAAGTGTACCGCCGGGGAAATAGAGGTTCAGTTGACAGTTGACAGTTGACAGTTGACAGTTGACAGCTACCTCTACCTGGAAGTCCGAGGATTGGAGTAATGAATAGTCTTATTTTAATTTCTCCCGCTTATGCTTAGGACTTTAAACCAATTCTTTCTGGTAAATCTGCTTTAATATATGTCAAAATTGGCTCCTAAAAACGAAAATCCAAAATGTTAGAGTTCGATCGCCTGTTCCAAACAATCGAAGAATTAGTAATGCTGCACTCACCCAGCGGTGCGGAGTCGGAAATTAACCAGCGGTTGATGGAAAAATTCGCCGCCCTAGGAGTGAATGCTTGGATCGATCGCGCGGACAATGCGATCGCTCTAATTAAGGGCCGCAATCCCGAAAAGTCGATCGCCATTACCGCCCACAAAGACGAAATTGGCGCCCTAGTTAAAACAATAGGCGAGAGTGGCCGCGTGGAAGTCCGCAGATTGGGCGGCGCATTTCCTTGGGTTTACGGCGAAGGCGCGGTGGATTTGCTCGGAGACAAGCAAACAATTAGCGGCATTCTCAGCTTCGGTTCCCGCCATGTTTCTCACGAATCTCCTCAGAAAGCTCAGCAGGAAGATGTTTCTTTAAAGTGGGAAAATGCCTGGATTGAAACTAAGTGTACCGCCGAGGAATTAGCCGAGGCCGGAATTCGGCCGGGCACGCGGATGGTGGTGGGAAAGCACCGCAAGCGCCCGCTGCGGTTGAAGGATTGGATCGGGAGCTACACTCTGGACAACAAGGCTTCAGTGGCAATTTTGCTGGCTCTGGCGGAATGTTTGAAAGAGCCTGCAGTGAATGTTTATTTGGTAGCGTCGGCGAAGGAGGAGGTTGGGGCGATCGGAGCTTTGTATTTCACGCAGCGCCAGCCGTTGGACGCGCTGATCGCTTTGGAAATTTGCCCTCTGGCACCGGAATACCCGATTCTTGACGGCGAAAACCCGGTTTTGCTGGTTCAGGACGGCTACGGAGTCTACGATGAAGGATTGAACGCCCAATTGCGCGCAGCAGCCGTAGCAGCCGATGTAGAGGTGCAGTTGGCGGTAATTAGCGGTTTTGGGAGCGATGCTTCGATCGCCATGAAGTTCGGCCACGTAGCCCGCGCCGCTTGTTTGGCTTTCCCCACCCAGAACACCCACGGCTTTGAGATTGCTCATCTCGGGGCGATCGGCAATTGCGCCGCCATCCTCAAAGCCTACTGTGAGGAGCTTTGGGACGAGTAGAAAAAAAACTTTCACAAAGTAGTTGACAGATTGGGAAAGATTAGTTAAGGTAATAAAGGTGCGGAACACAAGCAAACGCAACGCGCCCCCATCGTCTAGAGGCCTAGGACACATCCCTTTCACGGATGCGACGGGGATTCGAATTCCCCTGGGGGTATTGAAAATTTAAGTCTGATATCCAAGTGATATCTAGTATATGGGGTGGGCAATTTTGCCCGCCCTTATTGCTTTAGGACTTACGCACGGATAGCCAGAAACCGGGTTTTTGCTGAGAAGACACGTGAGATCCCGAAGCAACGGCAAAAATCGGCTTGATTTAGTTTGGTTCCTGGTGCATCGTTGAGCGATTTACCCCGGATTATTGAGCGGATACATAGGCTCAATATAGTTGAACACTTAGACAGCTAATAGCAGCAAAGGGAGTGCGATGTACATACCTGTTACTTTCGACCACAGCGGCATCCAAAGGAACGAAGCAATAGAAATAAAAGTTAGAAACTTTAAAGACTTAAACTTACAGGAAAGACATATTGAAGAGTTCTTACGCAAAAACATTAATTTGCTCTTTGGGGATGACCAAACTCTTCTAGTTGTAGGTCAACAAGTTCGTAATGCAAGTAATGGGATTAGCGACTTAACTGCCATTGATGCAGATGGCAATATTGTTCTAATCGAGATTAAACGCGACGTACAAGACATCAAAGCCAGAAAAGAACCTTTTGAATTTCAAGCTATCAGGTATGCCGCGAGTTATGCCAAAATTTCTACACCTGAATCCCTTGTAGAGTTGGTCTATAGCTCGTATATCGAGATACACAAAGAGGAGTATGAATTAGGTGATTTGACTCCTAGTGAAAAAGCGAGACGAGAGTTGAATAAATTCTTGTCAAGCAATGACGCACTCAAAACCTTTAACAAAAAACAACGAATAATACTTATAGCCTCATCCTTTGATGAGCAAACCCTTTCTGCTGTTGCTTGGTTGATTTCAAATGGGGTAGACGCTATCTGTCTTAATCTCACTCCTGTTTTTATAGGAGAGCAAGGTTTTTTGAGTATTGAGAAAATTTTGCCTCCGGCACAACTGGATGATTTTTACGTGGGTTTAGCCGGAGGAGGTTCTACCATCAAGGGAGAAATTATATCGACTGATTCTGCCTTTACAAGAACTTGGCTACCTCGAATGGACAAGCTGTTTGAGTGGGAATTAATCAAAGCTGGGGATAGCCTTGAAATAAAATATTTTGAAAGTTCTGAAGCTATAATAGTCGATGAGACATTTGTCCTATTTAATGGGGAAGAAATCTCCTATAATAATTGGGGAAAGAAAGTTACTGATTGGTCTTCTATAAATATTTATGAATGGGCAGTGCTTAGTTCGACTAAGAAGACATTACATGAACTAAGGAAGGAAAAAATGGCAGAGTTGGAAGCCAAAGGCAGTCAATGGGAAGAATGAGACCAGCGGTTGTAGAGCTATTTGCTTTCTTGAAGCAGCTCAAGGCTTTTTTCGGATATGGCAGTCGATCGACCGGACACGAGCTCAGACTATTAATTAGATTAACCCATTAAGGTGCGCCGAAGCGCACCCTACAGAAGCAATTATCAATCGCGCAACTTCAGCAACGGTTCAATCTGCTGCCGTTGAAACTGCAATTCATCCGCCAAAGGCTGATAAATTTCCCGATCGCCCGATTCATTGCAATAATCCCACAAACCATTGTAACAGTGCCTGTCGTCGTCCCAACCCGGATGGTTGACAATCGGATACAAGCAGATTCCCTCTATCGGAACTCCTGCTTTCATCGCCGCTATTACTTCAGTGCACACATAATTAAACCAGACAGGCCTAAAATCGTCTTCAGTGCCTGTTTCTGCTATGAATAAGGGGCGACGGTAGCGCTCAAACACTTCTTGCAGCATTTCACGAAACGGGCGGTACAGCGGATCGGTGTATTTCATCGGATCTTCATTGTGAATCCACTGATTGCGATCGTAATAATTCACCCCAATAATATCGAGATATTTTTCCTTGCCGCCAAGTTCCGGGCGAAAACGTCCAGCCAACATATCCCAAGCTTGATATTGAGATAAGCGATAACCTTCCGCCGCGTCCCGATCCTCCGGTTTGTCAGGGTCAGCAATAATGTTAATTGTGGGATCGATTTGAACGATGCGGGTGCGGGGATTGACTTCCCAAACTGATTCTATCGCTGCGATCGCAGCTTTGACTAACTGGATTTTGAGCTCGTCTCCCCGCCCTTTTGCAAACGGATTGATGTAGGCGACATCGCCGCCGGCCCAAGCAATAAATGAAATTTCATTAACAGGTGTCACGAAAGGTGTTTGGTCTGTTTCCTCAGTTAGCACTTCCATAAAAGCGCGCACCATCTGGGCAAACCTGGACACAAATTCGGGACTGAAAATATCAATATCGTCTGGCCAGCCGTAGTGAAACAAATCCCAAATTACCTGCATTTTCATGTCGCGGGCGGCCCGGATAATTGGCAGGGAACTGGAAAAATCGTATTTTCCGGGTGTCTGTTCAATTAAGTGCCAGCGGAGGCCTTCGCGGACTGTGTAAATGCCTTGCTCCTGCAAGCGTTGGTAGTCGGCTGCTGCAAATTTATCGTGACCGGTGGCGGCTGTGACATCGAGGCGTTTTCCAGATTGCACTCTGTGGGTGGAACATTCAAATCCGCCCATGAAAAAACTTTGAAACATCAATCGAATGGGTAATGGGTCATTAAGGTTTGTAGTCAGGACTTGAGTCCTTAAATCTCAATCAGAAAGGATTAAAGCCCTTACTACAAAGGGTGTTTTTGTAAGAACTATATCGATCGGCAAAAAGCCAAAATGAAATCAGAAAAAAATCTCAGATTTTTACTTTTTCCTTGACTAATCACCAATTAGCACTGAGTAATAGCTTGCGGCTGTGAACTTTCTTCGGGAATATCCCAGCCAAGAGTTGCCGCCGCGATCACCTCTACGGGAAACTTGGGAGTACGATCGGCATACAGCAAACCGTTAGCTTCTTGGAAAGTATCGGTCAACTGCGTGTAACAAAATCCGCTGAACATTTCCACTCGGTTTACTACCTTCAACAGCGCGGTGTAGCGCCTTTGCAGTTCCTGCGTGTCGGACGCGCGCACGTAGCCCCAAACCCGGAAAAAATCGGGGTTTTCGCGGCCGGCGCAGGCGATGCCTCCGAATTCTGTCAGCATCATCGGCTGTCCTTGGTGCGGGTGTCCGTCGAGGGTGAGGACTCGCCCGCCGGGACGCCCGCGATCGAACAAATCGGCTAGCTGGACTTCGGGCCCGTAGCGTTTGGCTAGGGTTTGCGGGTTGTTGTCGTAGTCGTGAATCGCCAAGATGTCGGTATCGATGCTTTCCCAGCCGTCGTTACCGATGACGGGGCGAGTCGGATCGAGGGTTTTGGTCAAAAAATACAGCGCTTGCACGTAGTTGCGGTGGGCTGCTGCTTCGACTAAATTCGGAACTCCCCAAGATTCGTTGAACGGCACCCAGACTACAATACAGGGGTGGCTGCCGTCGCGCTCGATGACTTCCGTCCACTCCCGCGTCAGCCGTTGTACGGCTTTGGGAGTGAAGCGGTAGGCGCTGGGCATTTCTTCCCAAACTAAGAGCCCCAGCACGTCAGCCCAGTACAAAAATCGGGGGTCTTCGATTTTTTGGTGCTTGCGGACGCCGTTGAAACCCATTGCTTTGACTAATTCGACATCGTGGCGCAAAGCTTCGTCGGAAGGGGCAGTCATCATGGTGTCGGGCCAGTAACCTTGGTCGAGCACCAGTCGCAAATAGTAGGGGCGGCCGTTTAGCATGAAGCGATCGCGCTGGATGCTGACCGTCCGCATGGCGGTATAAGATTTAACCTCGTCGAGCAGTTTGCCGTCGGCCCACAACTGCACTTGAGCGTTGATTAATGTCGGTTTTTCGGGACTCCACAGCAATTCGTTGCGGTAGTCGTCGATACCAGGGTCGGAGAGGGCGATGCGGCGGTGGATTTCGCCGTTGATGACTTCGTAGGTGTCGTTGACCAGCAGCATGCAGCCGATCGACAGTTTAACTTTAATCTGGATTCCCGACTGGCGATCGCCCGCGACAAACGCTTCAAAACCAATTTCCCAGCGTTCAAACTGCGGAGTCCAGCGGATGCGCTCAATATAAGTGTGAGGCACCAATTCTACCCAGACTGTCTGCCAAATGCCTGTCGTGCGCGGATACCAAATACTGTGGGGCTCTATTTGCCAGTCTTGCTTGCCACGCGGTTGTTCCAAATCTTGCGGGTCGTCCTGGGCCCAGACTGTCACCCGCTGCGGCCCGTTGAGGTTCACAACTGCTGTAATGTCTGCGCTGAAAGGAGTGTGTCCGCCTTCGTGTTCGATGACAAACTGACCGTTCACCCAGACGCGGGCGCGGTAGTCTACAGCCCCAAAGTGGAGGAGAACTCTGCCTTCTGTGTGGGGTATGTCAAATTCGCGTTCATACCAGCAGTTGGGGTGAAAATTCGTGTCGCCGATCCCGCTTTTTGCCGATTCTGGAGCAAACGGCACTTCTATAGTGTGAGTCCACTCAGAAATATCGATCGGCTGCACGCAGCGTCCTGCGTCATCATAAGCAAACCTCCACTGACCATTGAGACAAATCCAGTTGCTCCGGCGCAGTTGTGGGCGCGGATAACCTGTTTTCCGTCCTTGAACTGTCACCTTAGTATCAAGAGTTGCAGACTCTTCTATCTCGCAATTTTCTAGTTCTCTACCTAACCAACTCATCGGCACATCTACCCAAAGTTATATTTATAGGTTAGCTACAATTACCACCACTTTGACAAGTTTTTTGCTGATTAATTTGCAAAAGTTCTGCCATTAAAACAGCCTCATCTGAAGGATCTCTTGTGCTGAAGTCATTAGTCAGAAGAAGAAACAATAAACCAGGAAGATTTTTCCTATGCGCCACTCTCCCCCTCTCCCCCTCTTCCTCTAGCTAGCAAGACTTTGCAAACCTCCTAACGGTTCAGTTGGCTCACTTTTGAGATAAAAATCTTCGGCGAACGGCAAACACTGAAATATTTGCTGTAGTCCCGTGAGTTCAAAGAGAATTCTAACTTGTTCGCTCATGGCAGAGATCAAAAGAATACATTCGCTGTCTCTAACTAATTTCACGAGCGCCACTACCGCCATTAACTCGGAATTTTTCAGAAAATTTATTTTTGAGAAATCGAGCATAATAATTTTGCCACCGCTGGCAATTAGGCGCTGTATTTCTTTCTGAAACTGAGACAATTGAGAATTTTCCAAAACCTCATGAGACAAAACAATTTTAACTAGAACGTTCATTTTTACCTCAATGCTTGTTTGAATTATTAAATAACTTTTGATGAAAACCGAGTAGGGTGCGCACTGCGCACCTTACATTTTTTTACCTATCGCCGTAGGGTGCGCACGGAACACCAAGCATTTTGACCCTACAAACTCGCAGCTTCCAGCTACTTGCTAGCAGATTTGCCGTTGCCGTTGCCGTTGCCGTGGTTGACAGCAGCGACTTCTAGAGAAGCTGCGCTTGGGCGATGGGCAACTTCATTGGAGGAGCTGACATTAGAGGCTGAACCGTTAACATTTTCTACCAATTCAATCACCGGCTTGGTAGTAATTTGGGTGTAGGTTGTCAGAGCTTGAGCGACCACTTGATCCATGTTGTAATACCTGTAAGTCGCCAGCCTTCCCACGAAAGAAACTCCCGGAGTTGCATCAGCCAAAGCCTTATATTTCTTGTAAATTTCGGCATTTTCCGGGCGTGGAACCGGGTAGTAAGGGTCTCCCTCAGCTTGGGGATATTCGTAGACAATGCTAGTTTTTTGATGCTCTTGTCCGGTGAGGTATTTAAACTCCGTGCAGCGAGTATATAAATGCTCGTTCGGGTAATTTACCACCGGGGCTTCTTGGTGTACGGGTACGTTCAGTGTTTCGTGCTTGAATTCCAAGGAACGGTAAGGAAGTTTGCCGTAGCAATAATTGAAATAGGAATCGACCGGCCCGGTGTAAATCATTTCTCCGTAAGGGATAAAACCCTCAATCTCCCGGTAGTCGGTATTCAGCATCACCTTGATGTTTGGGTGAGAAAGCATCTTTTCAAACATCCGAGTGTAGCCGTGCAGAGGCATTGCTTGATAGGTATCGGTGAAATAGCGATCGTCCCGGTTAATGCGAGTGGGAACGCGGGCAATCACTGATTTGTCGAGTTCCGAGGGGTCCATTCCCCACTGTTTGCGGGTGTAGTTGCGGAAGAATTTCTCGTAAAGTTCGCGACCGACTTTGCTGACAACGACATCTTCGGAAGTGCGAATGTAATCTTTTGGTTCTGCTACTTTCGCGAAGAAATCTTCTACTTCAAATGAGGTGAGATTCAGCCCGTAAAGTTTGTTTACGGTGTTGAGATTGATCGGAATTGGCAGCAGTTGACCGTCAACACTGGCGAGGACTCGGTGTTCGTAGGGCCGCCACTCGGTGAACCGTGAAAGATACTCGAAAACTTGGCGCGAATTGGTGTGAAAAATGTGGGGGCCGTATTTGTGTACGAGGATGCCATGATTGTCGTAGTGATCGTATGCGTTGCCACCGATGTGGTTGCGCGTATCAATTATCAGGACAGTTTTTCCAGCTTCATTTGCTAGTCTTTCGGCAATGACGCTACCTGCAAATCCTGCTCCGACGATTAAATAGTCAAACATTGAAACACCTCTGATTGGGGGTAAGGGTAAGGGTAAGGAATAATTGGTAATTGGACATACAGCGAGGAGTGTTGAGTGTTATTTTTTGAATCGGTAAAGTGTAAATCTTTAAGTTCAACCTCAACATTCCTAACTTAAAACTTTCATCCTGTCTTCGGCTTTCTGCCGTTTCTCGTCGATCGCACTTTCGATCAACCCCAGCATTTCGCCCCAGGTATTGTCCCAAGAATTGTCGGCTAAAAAGGCATCTACTTCGCTCAGCCACTTGGTGCGAACGTCCGAACTTTCGCTGAAAATTTCTTCGCCACAAGCAACGAATTCTTCAGAATTGCTAGCAATCCGAACCAAGCCGTTTTCTCCGTAGGGCCGCACCACGTCGCGGATAGGAGTAGAAATCACAGGTTTGCCTGCCGCGAGGTATTCTGGAGTTTTCGTCGGACTAATAAACTTAGTCGATTCGTTAATCGCAAAAGGCAGCATGGCTATATCCCACCCGGCAAGATACGCTGGCAGTTCTTGATAAGATTTGCCGCCGAGATAGTGGATATTGGGGTGTGTTGGCAGAGTTTCCGGATCGATTTTTACCACCGGGCCAATGATGACTAAATGCCAGTCCGGCCTTGCTTGGGCCATGCCCGCCAGCAGTTCGATATCCATGCGTTCGTCTATGACGCCATAAAATCCCAAACGCGGGTGAGGAATGTCTTTTTGATCCGCCGGTTCTTCTGAAAGATTCTTGGCTGTCGCAAAGTGGTCTTTTTCGATGCTGCTGGGGAAGGGGTGAATGTTTGGGTGCTGGTGCTGTTTGGCTTCGTAAAGGTTGTGTCCGCCTGTAAATACTACGCTGGCGCGCTTTAATAGTTGGTTTTCATTGGCTTTTAAATTGGGGTGTGCGCCTTTGAATGCTGACAGTTCATCCATGCAGTCGTAGACTACAGCTAGCGGCTGTAAGTGGCTTGTGAAACTGACAGCCATTGGTGTGTAATACCAGAGGATGTACTGGCTAATTTCCGCTGCTCTAAACAAATCATCTAGCATGGCTTGCTGAGCAGTTTGTGCTGTTGCTTCGCTGGTTCCTTGGGTCAGGTGCGGTACTATTACCCAGACTCCGCTTTCGTGGATGCTGACATCAAGCCACCAATCTGTAGCCGCGCTAAAAATCGGTTCTTCTACAAAGAATACGCGACGAGTTTTCGCACAACGACTTAAGAGATGTTGCGGACGCTGATAGACAAAATTCCACCGCAAATGAGACAGGCAAACTAAATCTGGTGCATCTAAAGCCTCAGTTTTTGATAAGTTGGCGCGCAATGCGGGCGAGGAAGCAAATTGAGAGGGCGATTTTGCTGGATCTATAGAGGTAAATCGGATCTCCCATGCTCGCTCTTTATTGCTATAACTATTGTTTACTGAGTTTTCTGGGGGCGACATATTAGCCTCTGGAATTTGTCCATGAAAATTGGTTCGTTAAAAGTTGTCAATAGGATATATTTCTCAGCCTTCTCTTACTGAAAGTCGCAAGCATAAATCTGAGAACTTTTATTGACGAGCAAGCGCCACATTCAGTGAGCCAAACAAATAAACTGTTTAGCTGCGGAAAAAACCGACTTATCTGCTTTTTTCAGAATTGAAACTTGGAGATAAGTTAATATTGTTAGACTTGCTATTGTTGTTAAATGTAACCTAGTTTTTCTGCCCTAACTTCTATCTGAAGGATGACTTTTATCTTAGGAGACACCTAGCTTGCAGGCTGGCTTCAAAAGCCGTTAAAATGCCGATCGACCTTGTAAAAATACTCTTAACTGGCAGGTACGGGGTGAAAAAAGAGCGAGTTTTATTGCTTTATTTGGAGATGATAGAAAATTTGTCATCAAGTTTATGTGGCTTTTTGATTGACAAACCTGGCTTTTTTTTAAATCATCCGATCGCTAATTGGGTAAATTTGTATCCTACTATACCAAGTTTCGCCTAAGATTTCTGACTTCCGATAGATTAACAATTGACAGTTTATGCAGTGAGGTTAAACTGACCGAACAGCACCTGTCTCAACAATATAACAGAAACCAGGCAACCGCAACGATAAACCTAAGATTTTGCGCGAGTCTGTGGGAAGAAACCAAGTGACGACATTTGGGCTGTGGGCGTCAGTTTAACCTTGCGCCCACAGCACAAATGTCAATCATCCCTCTCAGGGCGGGTTCGCCGATACCTGCAATCAAAGACCAAATATCGACCTCAATCCGCGACCTGAAAATAGCAGCAACTTTACAGTCGGCGGCTGTCAATCTTGGCGAGTCCTCCTCCAAAGGCAAAATCTTGCACCGTCGAGCTCTTTAAGAAATCGTGAGGGAAACCCAATTCAATTGCACTTACTTTGTCTAACTGCTGCATTTGTTCCAGGGTTAATTCAAACTCCAAACAAGCGAGATTTTCCTGAAGTTGCGAGAGTTTGCGGGAACCCACAATCGGAATAACTTCGACTGGCTGTTGGATCAGCCAATTTAGGGCTACTTGAGAAGCAGGTTTGCCAATTTCGGCTGCTATTTTGCTAACTTCCTCAGCAATTTTGAGGTCTCGTTCGTTAATTTTTCCCGATTCAGGTGAATTCAGCCGTTTAGCTTCGCTGGCTGTTTCTGAAGTGTTGTATTTTCCTGTCAGCAAACCGGCTGCTAAGGGACTCCAAGCTGTGACGCCAATATCAAATGCTTTTGCCATAGGGATTAAGTCCCGTTCGGGAGTTCGCTCTTTTAAAGAATACTCGATTTGCAAGCCGATAAAGGGTGTCCAACCGCGCAGATTGGCGATCGTATTTGCTTGAGAAATAATCCAAGCCGGCGTATCGGAAATGCCGATATAAAGAATTTTGCCGGCGCGCACCAAATCATCAAAAGCGCGCATCACTTCTTCGACGGGTGTGGTAAAATCCCAAGCGTGCAGCCACAGCAAATCTATGTATTCAACTTGCAATCGCTTTAAGCTTGCTTCTACTGCTTGCACCATATTTTTGCGGTGGTTGCCAAAACCGTTGATTTCGCCATTCTTCATGTTGAGGCTATACTTAGTGGCAACTACCCATTTTTCGCGATCGGCTGCGATGAACTCACCAACATATTTTTCGCTAGTACCGTTGGTGTAGAGATTCGCGGTATCAATGAAATTGCCGCCCGCTTCTGCAAAGGCGTCGAACATTTTCCGGCTTTCGTCGTAAGAGCTCCCCCAACCCCACTCTTCCCCAAAAGTCATGGTTCCGAGGCAGATTTCGGAAACGCGAAGCCCGCTGTGACCTAGTAGTTTGTATCTCATGTCACCCTTCCCCTAGTTAATGGTTGTTAACAGTTTAGATCGGGATTTCCCAAACTGTTGCCATCAGTCGGGGTGGTTGGTTTTACGGTGCCTTAGCGCTGTGCTTAATGTTGAATGTTTTGCCAAGTCAATCAAAATGCCCTAGCAGGGTGATGCTGTCTCCCCGCTGCCTTTAGTTTAAAAAGCGCGCCCGTGCGATCGTCTTACTAATGTATTTAGGATTACATCAATAAATTAAAATACAGTAAAATGCTCAAACAAATATCTACCTTTAGATAGGTATTTTATGAAATGAGTTAAATAAAAAAAGGTTATCTTAAATAATCAGAAAACCAGACAGAACTAGAGAAAAAATTAGGGAGCGTGTCACTTTTGCGATAAATATAAATACTCAAGAAGAGTAAAATAGTGGCTTTGAGCCATTGTTGAGCAAAATAGGCGCAAATAATAGTGTCTTATTAATGGCGACTGAACCATGACCCCAGAACAGCAACAAGCGATTCAAACACATGTAGAAGCTATTTCTGCAATCCTGTATGCGGATTGTGAACCTGAATCGTTAAAGACATTAGAAGATATCGAGCTAGCAGTAAAAGAAAGAGTGTTCACTCATGTAACACCACAGAGCGGATTTTTTTTTATCTACTCAGCTAGCGGGACAGAAGCAGGAAGGGTAAAGAAATTAAAAAGTACATTAGGTGATTTAAGTATCACCGAGAAGCAAGCGGAGCTACTAGGGTGTGGTACGGGAAGCAGATTAAGTCCGCATTTAGAAAACTGCTGTTTAAGACTGAGTGCTAATGTTGCTTATGAAAGTGCATCAAAAGATATTAAATACATAACTGGGGTTACTGTACCATCGAAAACACAACTCATATTAGTACCTTATCAAGAATTTAATAAACCAGTAGCAACATTAGATATTACTGAACTAAGTGTAGATGGTGGCAAAGCTCGGTTAATCACACCTTTCATGAGAAAGATCTGAGTAGAACGACTATAAAGCAATTGTTTCAGAGGCGGGAATAGTAGCTAGTTTCGACAAAAATAATATGATTATTGATTGGGCAAATCAACAACTACTAGCAAACCCAGTAACTTGTCGCTTGTGATGGACATGATGGAGTCGGGAATATATTCAAGGAAATTAGTTGTGAACAGAACAGAAGAGAAATCTTATATTGGTATGATCTGAATGAAAATTTTCACTTATGTGGGTGGTTCAATTAAGCGGTTAAAGCAAGCCGAAACATATTTATGGTAAGGAAATGTCCGAAGTGCAATAGCACTATTCACAGAGTTAAAGAAAAAATCAGCAATTCACTTCTGTAAGTATTTAGAAAAGCATCAGGAAAGAATTATTAATTATGAAGTTTTCCAGAGAGACGGAATTTGTTCAATTGACTCTGGCGCCGTAGAATCAGGAATTAAGCAAATAGCTAGACGGATTAAAATATCTGGAGCAAGTTGGAAATCCGAACATGTTGGGCAGGTATTAGCTCATCGATGTGCTTACTTAAACGGCTTAATTGGTAAATCACAAAAAGCTACTTAAGTATTTTTACTCATCGCAAAAGTGACACGCTCCCAATCATGCCAGATCGTGTCCATTTGTTAATTAATGTTAAGCCAGTAGACGCTCCAGCTACAATCATCAGAAAAATTAAAGGGCGAGCGTCTCATCATTTAAGGAAGGAGTTTCCTGAACTTCTTAAACTACCTACTCTGTGGACGCCTAGTTATTTTGTTTCTACTGCGGGGAATATTTGCACAGAAACGGTTAAGCGTTACATTGCAGCGCAAAGAGAGTAGGCAGGATAAATCCTGCAACGCCCTTTCATCCCCGGACTAAAGTCGCGGGGTTTTCAGGGTATTGTTTATAATCCTAAGACGCTACCAAAAAGCAAGTCTATGCGAGTCATCATCCAGCGAGTAAAATCATCTCAAGTCGAAATAGAAGGTCAAATTGTCGGCAAAATTGGCCGCGGACTTAACTTGCTTGTAGGTATTGCAGACACCGACACCGAAGCAGAACTCGATTGGATGGCTCGCAAATGCCTAGAATTGCGTTTGTTTCCCGACTCTGCCACGGATACCGGGCGCTGGGACAAGTCCGTACAAGACATCGGTGGCGAGTTGCTGGTTGTCAGTCAGTTTACGCTCTACGGCGACTGTCGCAAAGGTCGGCGACCTTCCTTGGATCGAGCAGCGGCTCCTGAACGAGCCGAAATTCTGTATGATAAATTTGTCGAAAAGTTGCGCCAGAGCGGCTTAAAAGTTGAAACAGGCTGGTTTGGAGCGATGATGCAAGTCTCGATCGAGAATGACGGGCCGGTGACTTTGATATTAGAGAGAGAATCGGGGTGAGTTGGTTGACAGGCCTCTCCCTCTCTGTTCACCGCACCGCACCGCACCCTACTTTTCTTATCTTCCTACCGTACCCTTCACCGAACCCCTGCGGGGAACGGGAATGGCTTCGCCGAACGTCTCCTTTGCGTCTTCGCGGTTCGTTCAAAAAAAGCCGTTGCGCGTTTTACCAAGAGCAAATTTTCAGATTAACCGGGTTTCCTAACTGCTGTTGCGTAGGTTCAGAAGATATGGGTTTTCGCTACATTTTCTCCCATCCCGATTCCAGAACCTCAAACCCTTAAAAAACCAGTTTGTAAATCGTCCACTCAGCGGCCTTGGAACACCGTCAATCTTTTTCGCGATCGCCCCACGCGACCAACAGCTCAGGATACTTGTACAGTAAGGCTTTGATGGCAATAAAACCAATCTTCCACAGTCAGCGCTTAGAATCAGATTCAGCAGCCAAAAACTGTTGGATGAGAGAGTGGAACACTCGCATCACTGCGGTTATCTCTACTTCCGTAATATTCAATGTATAGAGAGTTGAATCAGCACAGCAAGCGAAACTGCCAGCAACTGCCGCCTCACTCTCTGAGAAATGTTCTCGCACACCCGCTGTGCCCTACCACCCGATAAACGCCATGACTGTCAAAGCTGCCACCAACACCGTCAACTGCAACACCGCTTCTGACCTCAACTGCATTCCCGAACAAACCGCTGAAATCAATACTGTTCCCAGCATCGATATCCTCGCTTTGGCTAACTTCGCCCTCAAAGAATTGCAAGCCGAAATGAAAACTGCCAGCCGCAGCGCTCAAACAGTGGCGATGCGGATTGCTAAGGAAGTGGAACGGATTTGCCAAAAAAGCGATCGCATCCAAATTTCTGGCGAAGTTGAAGCTTGGCAAATCACCTTGGCTGAGCATCGGTTGCAAAAAATCCTGCAATACTACCACCTCGGTTCCAAACAAGGCCGCGTGGAACTGCACTCTCACCTCGCGGCGATGATTTACCGCCATGTTGCTTCTTTCCGATCGAACTTGAACTTCCAAGCTCGCTACAACATGATTGAAGACTTTTTGCAAGGCTTTTACATCGAATCTCTGCGAGCTTTCCGGCGCGAACACCAACTCGATGTCACCTACCAGCCCCGCACGCAGCTAGAATTGGCTGAGTACATGGCTTTTACCGAACACTACGCCAAGCGCCAAATTGGTTTGCCCGGCCGCAACCGCCAACGCCTGATCGTGTTGCGCGCTCAAGGATTTGCCAAGGGCCAGCCTCCCGAAACTGCGATCGACATTGAAATGGCTGTAGAATCCGGCAAGGGAGAAGAAGCGGAAATGTACAGCCGCTCTCCGGCGCTGCAACAAGTGCGCGAGCAAATGGTATCGGAAACTGTCGATCCGGCTGATGCTGTGCTGCGCGATCGAGTAGTCTCGGAATTGATCGCCTATCTGGAAGCCCAAAATCAGCCAGAATGCGTGAATTACTTAACTTTAAAACTGCAAGACCTTTCGGCTTCGGAAATTGACCGCGTGCTCGGTTTGTCTTCCCGCCAGCGCGACTACTTGCAACAGCGGTTTAAGTACCACGTCGAAAAATTTGCCCGCACTCAAAATTGGAAACTCGTTCACGAATGGCTGGGTGCTGATGTCGATCAAAAGCTGGGAATGACTTCGGACAAATGGGAAGCATTTCGCGCTCAACTGGCGCCCGAAATGCAGCAAATGTTAGAAATGAAGCGGAATCAAGAAAGCGACAAGGCGATCGCCACCGCGCTCAAATGCACTCCCAAACAAGTCCAAAAACGCTGGGCGCAACTGTTGGAGCTGGCTAGCCAGACTCGCAACAGCAGCCAAGCTTAATTGGTGCTCAAATATGAATGCAACTGTTTTCTTGAGACTGGAAAATGCGATCGGGTGCGGCACCTGCACAGGAATGCCCGCCCCGGCGTCCACTCTCAAATCTACCAGGGCTACTACTAATTTATCGCCTCTTTTTGGCAAATTCAATTTATTAAAACAACATTACTTTTTTTAATATTTTTACTTCCCCGGTTATGTCGGGGAATTTGTTTTTATTAGTCATTAGTCATCAGTTATGGGAAATCTCTTGCTGAAGAGGTAGGAGTGCAGCATATATTTATAATGATATTTAACATAGGGAGTAGCATAATCAACGCCAAGTTGTTCAAACTTCAAATTGTGAAACTTGAGGGGGCGGAAGATGGATAAAAAATGACAATTCATCTACCCAGAGACAGAAAAAAAATTAAAATAAATATACTCATCATACTATTCTGTTTTATTGAATACTTCATAAGAAGGAAGCATCAAATTTGAGTTATATATAAAATTGGGGCATAAGTTGATGTAGATAGAAAGGGAAGGATTCCTATGTTACTTTACAAAATTGAAGATTTTAATCCCAACTACCGCGAAGCGGCTTTTAATGGCGAAGATATCAAAGGCCTGGATATCTATGCTGGAAATACCGATGAGAAGATTGGCTCCATCGATACCGCGCTAGTTGATGAGACAGGACGTTTCCGATATTTTGTTGTTGACACTGGTTTCTGGATATTTGGCAAAAAGGTATTAGTTCCAGTTGCTCTTTGTCGAGTGGATGTTGGTGCAGAACGCATCTACGCGACGGGTTTGAGGAGTAAAGACCAAGCAGAAACACTACCCAGGTATGAGGATGGGATGGTGGTTGATTACGATTATGAAGAACAAGTGCGGGGTGTTTATCGTACTCTAACTGTAGAAGGGTCTGCACCAGTAGAAGCATCATTGCCTTTAGAGGCATCTGCACCAGTTTCTATGCCGCGTTCTGTCTCTAACCAAGCTAGGGCTGCTGGTTATGACCGCAATACCTACACTTACGAACAAGAGCCTCAATTGTATCAGATGAACGAGCGCGAGCATCACAAATTCCGACTCTACGAAGAACGACTGGTGGCAGAAAAAAGCCGTCACAAAACTGGCGAGGTAGCAATTGGCAAGCGAGTTGAAACCGAAACGGCACGAGTTTCAATTCCAACAGAAAAAGAGCGAGTGGTAATTGAGAGTGTAACTCCAGGAAAGACAGGTGCGTCCGTCAATCGGGATACTCCCTTCCAGCAGGAGAAAGTGATGCGAATGGAAGTTTACGAAGAAACTGCTGATCTCAAAAAAGAAGCTTTTGTGCGCGAAGAAGTTAACATCAGGAAAGAAGTCGAAACCGAGATTGTTGAGGCAACGGAAACACTGCGTCGTGAAGAGTTGGACGTGAAGAGGGAAGGGCTTCATTCAGTTGACAGTTGACAGTTGACAGTTGACAGTTGACAGTTGATAGAGACCTCTACCTGGAAGTCCGAGGATTGGAGTAATGAATAGTCTTCTTTTAATTTCTCCCGCTTATGGGAGAGGCTTTAAACCAATTCTTTCTGGTTAGAGTGCGAATGAATTTAACAAGGGTTTGTAGTTAGTTGCGCTGTCTTCGCCCACATGAGCTGGGTCAGCTAAAAAGCTGGCAAGATACTTTGTTTTTAGGAGGGTTTGGTTCTATCGGTGGGGCAGCGATTTTCTATGCCATGCTGGCGCTACGTAAAACCGGATTAGAGTCAGCTTGGGTCATTAGTAGCCTAATTATTTGCGCGTCACTAATCGCCCCCGGCTTTACTGCTGTGCCGTTGGCGAAAGCTTATGCTAAAATGCAGCGTAAAAGACAAGTTCTAATGATTTGGTAGGTAGATGAAGACCCCCAACCAGGCAGAAAAACAAGCCATAGAACAAGAGCAAAGCGAGATTTTTCAACAGCTAGAAGATTGGCTGGAAGCTCCCATGCTGGTGCTGGCTTTTGTGTGGCTAGCCCTCTTTACTATTGAATTAATTTGGGGATTAAACCCAGTGCTAGAAGTCGTTAGCACTACTATTTGGATTATCTTTATTGCAGATTTTCTAGTTAAATTTGCCTTGGCTCCCCGCAAAATTTCCTATGTCAAAAGCCATTGGATAACGGCTTTTTCTCTGCTGTTGCCTGCTTTGCGTACCTTGAGGATTGTACGAGTTGTGCGAGCATTCAAAACAGCACGGGCTGTGCGAAGTTTGCAGTTGTTGCGAGTTATGACGGGTACGAATCGAGGGATGCGGGCATTAGCTGCGAGTGTTAGCCGTCGCGGATTTGGTTATGTCGTAGGACTAACGATAATTATTACCTTGGTAGGTGCAGCAGGGATGTATGCTTTTGAAAAAGAGGTCGCCGATGGTTCCTCCGGGTTAAATAATTACGGCACAGCCTTATGGTGGACGGCTATGCTAATGATGACAATGGGTTCGGAATATTGGCCCAAAACGCCAGAAGGTCGGATACTTTGCCTTGTTCTGGCACTCTATGCGTTTGCGGTTTTTGGTTATGTAACTGCGACCATCGCCACATTTTTTATTGGTCGCGATGCAGAGGATGACGAAGCAGAATTAGCAGGAGCGAAATCAATTACAGCACTTCAAACTGAAATTGCTGCCTTGCGGGCTGAGATTCAGCAATTATTGAATCAGAATTCAAAGTCTTGAATTAGGTAGATGCCAAGATCAACTTTTTGTCAGCGCTGGCACTACTTTTTCGCCAAACACCTCAATAAACTGCTCTTGTTCTCGGTTAACGTTGTGCAAAATTAGTTCATCAAACCCTAATTCAATATCTTTTTGCAACCACTCAATATGCTGCTCTTGGTCGGCAGAGATGCGGACGTGTTGATATAACTCATCTGGTTGCACAAACTCCCCGGCGGCATCAAATTGATCGGGTGTTATCAGTTCTGTCAACATTTTGCTTTTGAAGATGTTACTACGCCATTGATCGTGAGCGCCTTGTAGTGCTTTCTCTGCATTACTGTCATAGGAAAGCTGCACTTTCAAAATCATTGGTTTCCCTTCTCCGCCACCGCGACGAAACGCATCGACGACTTTTTTTAACTTTTCAGGTGGGCGAGAAGTAGTAATTAATCCATCAGCCCAACTGCCTAACCATTCTGCAGTTTCTGGGGTAACTGCCGCGCCGATAATTAATGGGAGAATTTCCGGGCGCGTATAGAGTTTTGCATCTTCTACGCACACTAAACCGCGATGGGTGACGGTTTCTCCTGCCCAAAGGGCGCGCATAATATCAACACATTCTTTGAGGCGTGTGTTGCGATCGATCTTAGTAGGCCACTTATCCCCAGTAATATGTTCATTCAAGGCTTGACCGCTGCCAACCGTGACCCAAAAACGATTGGGAAACATTTCTGCCAACGTTGCCGCAGCTTGGGCAATAATAGCCGGATGATACCGCTGTCCGGGAGCGCAAACAACCCGATAGGAAAGCGTCGGCGTTGCTTGCATTGCTGCACCCAACCAAGACCAAGCAAAACCACTTTGTCCTTGCGCTTCACTCCAAGGATGAAAGTGATCGGAAGAAAGGGCATGGGTAAAGCCAGCTTGTTCTGCCATTTGGACATATTTCAGCAGTTCGCTGGGCTTAAACTGTTCGTGGGAAGCGTGATAACCAATTTGTGCCATAAGTTTTTAGGAGTTTTGAGTTGAGTAGGGGCGATGCCTTCGTGCCCGCGCTGAGTTTTGAGTTAAAATATCCAGACTTAAAAGCAGGTGATTTAATCAGGACGCCTTGTAAAAGTTTTGAGTTTTGAGTAGAACATTATTTTTAATTGATCAAAAATAATGTTCTACTCAAAATTCATAACTTTCTGTATAACGGCCAAGGTTATGAGCCTAAAATTCGCCGATAGCGAGCTTCAATTACCGAGTAGATGCCATAGGCAATTAAACCCAAAGGTACTAGAGCCAAAATCACCGGACTAAAAGGCTGTTGTGCCAGAATTGCCAACACCTCGCCCAATCCCTTCGTTTGACTAGCATCCGATAGCCTTGCTGCTTGAATTAAGAAAAAACCGATTATAACGAAAACAACTCCACGGGCAGCAATTCCGAATCGACCCAACCGTGTCGCCCACTTTTGCTCGGTTGGACTCATTTCATCTAACTTGAAATGGCGGCGAAATTTTGCTTTATATGCTTCGTAAAAATAAGAAAATCCTACACCAATAACAATTGATCCTGCCAATCCTACCAGCCATTGTCCAAACGGTTGCGCTAAAATTTGGGCGGTCAAATCTTCGTTTGTATCGTTATTACCACCGCCCGAACCCATTATCAGTTTTACAGCCGTTAAAGCCAAACCTGCGTAACCTAAAGCACTTAAGGCGTAGCCAATGCGTTGGGCAATTCGCTTGGCATCCAATTTGTCTCCTTGGTGTTCTGGGTCTAGAATTGTCTGAACGATACGCCAAAGGGCATAACCAATAATGCCAATCGTTACCAGAAATAGCAGAAATTTACCGAACGGTTGGTTAACAATTTCTGATAATGCACCGCTAGTATCGGTTGTCCTGCCACCCATACTAAAGGCTGCTTGTGCTGCTAGAAAACCGACAATAAAGTAAACTAAGCCTTTGGAAGCATATCCCAATCTTGCCAGTCGCTCAAACCAGGGATGAGAAGCTGCCTGTCCAATTGAGTTTTTAATGCTGTCGGTGGGTGAGTTGTCCCGTTTCATATTTTTTATACTTTAGTTGTTAACGACTGCTGGCATAGGCAATGGTGCATTCCTTTCCAGTTAACTGAGTTCTTAAACAAACGATTTATATTATCATTTATTAACTTAATAATTAGCTTATTTAGAGATTTTTTTCATCTGTCTTGAGCGGGAGTGTCAGCGGTTGATTGATTTAGAAATTTCACATTAATTGGACTTGACAAATATAGCTTTATCGGTTATTGACGGGCTTCCCTGATGGAGCAGTCTCCCAGCGGTCTAATATATCTTTGATTAAAACTTCTTTAACCCAAATTTGAATAACAATTAGAATTGGTAGCGCTAAAAATAAGCCCAAAAAACCAAAGAAAAATCCGAAGGCTGTCAAGAGAGTTAAGGTGTAAGCGGGAAGCAGAGATACCTGCTTTTTCATAATGATAGGTGTGACAAAGTTGCCTTCTATTTGTTGAATTAGGAAATAAAGCAACAACACCGCGCCTGCTTTTGAAGGCGAATCTAATAAAGCCAGCAGCAGCGGTGGAATTACGCTGAAAATTGCGCCCACATAGGGAATTAAGGCTAATATGAATGCCAGAAGCCCGTTCACAAAAGGCAGCGGAACTTGCAAAACAAACAAACCAATAATGCTCGTAATACCAATAAAACTCATGCTTAATGCAACGCCTGCCAACCAACCCATTAAACCCTCTTCGCATTTTGAGAAAATTTCATCGGCTCGCTGACGGTAAAAAGCTGGAAAAAGGCTGATAATTGCGTGGCGGTATGGCATCGGATTTACCAGAAGCATGATTGTCAAAACGGTAATTAATAAGGTATTGAGAATCAAGCTTAGATAGTTGGAAAACAACAGATAAATATGCGAACTTGTCCACCGAAAAAGCGTTTGAATTTCTTGGGTTAAATCGTCAATACTGGGAAGGTTATCAAAAATTTGTCCGGGTAATCTTGCTTGCAACCAATAGAACCCCACTCGCAGTTGTTCTATTCCTAGCTGGACGAGTTGTTCCAACTCTTGAAATTGAGCGCTCAGGCGCGTTACGATGAGAGTTAGCAAAACAGCGCTCGCTGTTAGTAGAATCGCAACTGCTAAGGCGATCGCCACTCCCCGCTTAGCACCCGACTGCTGCAATCTTCGCACTAAACGGTTGAGAGCGATCGCTAAAATTACGGCAGTAAAAAACAGTAAAACAATCGTTCTAATTTTCCACAAAATATAGAGGGACGTTACCAAAGCAAAAAAACCGAGCCACTTTCCTAAACCCACAACAAAAGCCTCTCTATTCACCAACACTTAACTGGATCAGGGAGATTTTTTTGGCTAAACTTTCTACAGCGAGAGTGAGCGATCGCATCAATTCCGAATCCTCACTGTATTCTGCAGAAGCCAAATTTATCAGGCGCTGACTTTGGCTAATTTCTATTTCCTGACTCCAATCTTGGCGGGTACTATCTTTATAGACCCCAAAATCCCGCAGATTGAACTGAAAGCCGGAGCCACTTGCATGATTGTGCCAAGGTAAAAATCACAGCAGGTTTTTGCTAATTGCAAATGAAGGTACGCGCCAAGCCAAAAAAACTGCTGCTCGTCCCAAAAAACGGCAATCTTCACCACGACTGCGATCGCACTCAGGCTTGACTAGGTTCTCAAGTTTGAGAGAGGACTTTTCCTTCCCAATTACAGCGAGCGAACCAGCTAGAAGCATCCACAATCGCATTCGTGGTTGAATTTTTGAATGGGTCAGCTTTTCTTGTACTCAAGGAATTAATTTTGTACAAAGATGCCTCCTAAGACTGCCACTCTTACATTTTTACCCTACACCTATGTATTGGAAAGATTATGCAAAATTAAAGCAAATAGCCAAATATCTTCCTTAAGATATATTGCTTTTACATTCAATTTTAAAATCACCAAACTTAAGATAGATGCTGCACGGCTAGTTTTTCTCTACACAGACTTTTTAGAAAAACCCAAAGCTCATTCTCAGGCTAGGCGCGTCGCTGTTGTTTAGTTTGTATCCTGAGAACTATGAAGTTCATATAATTTAACAAGAGCGAGATGACACAAAAATGCGATCGAGCAAGCCAAGCAATAGAATTGCTTGGTCAAGAAAAGTTGGAACTAAGCGATCGCGATCGTGAAGAGATCATTGAGCGCATACGTCCCACTGCCTTAATCATTCACGAAACGATTAGGATTGAGGGTGAAAGTGAGTTGTGCCGTCCTGTTTCAGCCCTAGCTTGGTCTGGATTAGCCGCAGGACTATCTATGGGATTTTCCCTAGTGGGTCAAGGTGTACTCCAAGCAAATTTACCCCAGCAATCTTGGAGTTCCATCATTGTCAGCCTTGGGTACAGTATCGGCTTTGTCATCGTGGTGATGGGGCGTCAGCAGTTGTTCACTGAAAATACCCTGACTGTCATTCTGCCTTTGTTAAGCGATCGCCGACGCAAAGTTTTTATGCGAGTGCTGCGATTATGGGGAATCGTGTTAGCAAGCAATTTGTTAGGTGCATTCATATTTGCCTCAATAGTTGCACAGGCTGGAGTCTTCCCGCCTGAACTTCAAACAGCGTTTGGCGAAATAGGTTTAAGAGTTATCAAGGGAGGATTTTGGATAACTTTATTGCGGGCAATCTTTGCTGGTTGGTTAATTGCTTTAATGGTATGGCTTCTCCCCGCCGCTGAGTCTTCCCAACTGTGGGTAATTGTTATCATCACTTCCCTAGTTGGGCTAGGTGAATTTCCTCATATTATTGCCGGATCGCTGGAAATTTTCTATGCAGTGGCAATTAAAGCTGTTTCGTGGCCAGAATATTTTGGCCAATTCATGATACCTACCCTAATTGGTAATATTTTAGGCGGAGTCACCTTAGTCGCTGCCTTAAACCATGCCCAAGTTGCTCAAGATGATCTCTAGAAAATGATATCAAATAAACCCCATAAAGGGCATGGAGAACCCCAATTTCTATAAGAAGTCGGGGATGTGCGATCTTAAGATAGAAGGAGAGTGATGATGACTACAAACTGGCGTGGCTATCGAGTTGCAGCTTGGGTAGGACAGGCGTTATTAACAATAGCAGTAATAGCTGCTGTGAGTCAGGGGAAATGGCAAAATGCCTTGGGGTTAGCCTTATTCTTAGTAGCATCCCTGGCGTTTGTGGTGATGGACGATCACTTGCCAAGGCTGTTTGATTTCCTGTTTGTGCTGGCTGCCTTACTCAACGCCGGAGGCTGGGTTTTGGGACTGTTTTACCAACCGGGACTTTATGATGAAATTGTTCATGCTTTCACGACTTTTGCCGTGACTTTAGCATTGAGTTTTTTAGCATACAGTTCAATGCTGACTATTTTTCGCAACCATAAACTGCTGTACTTGCTAACAATAACCAGTTTTGGGATTGCGATTGGTGCTTTGTGGGAAATTGCCGAATGGACGGCTGGTATTGTTCTGTCAACCGAAGTGATTGAGAGCCTGAATGATACGATTATTGATTTGATTATGGATAGTTTGGGAGCTGCAATAGCTGCCTTAACTAGCTTATGGACGTTGCAAGAATGGATGCGCCCCAGTGCCGATGTTGGGAATCAAGAATCTATCGCCAATAGTGCGATCGATCGCAATTAACTCGCAAATTAATCATTTTTTCTTCAAACATCTTTCATCAGATAGATATTTTCTTATTGCCTCCGACAGATGGCAAGCTTTCGAGAGTTGAGGTTAAATAGAGATATAAGCAACATTTTGAAACAATGTAGAACACAGACAATCGATCTTGAGCAAAAGTAAATTTTTAATAATTTAAATTTTCTTTACACATTACTGCAAGAGGTTGGTTGTTGCGATTTAGGAGGATTTTATGAAAATAAAATCATTTTCAACGGCAATTGGACTGGTTCTGTTGGGTTCAACCCTTTATTTACCGGAAATTGCTCAAGCTAGTCCCCAACCCTCTATCCAAGTAGCTCAACGAAGAGTAGTCGGCTCGGAGATCGACAGTTTTACCGCGTATCCAGTAGAGCGATTAGATCCGGGAACAGAACTCTTTTTCGTGCTGCGAGGAGCCCCGTATTCGAGAGCTACCTTGACTATCCCAAATGCAGTGCAAAATCTGCCGATGCGGGAGGTTCAACCGGGAGTTTACGAGGCAAGCTACATGATTCGCGAGGGCGATCGAATTTCAGAAAATACAGTTGTGCGGGCAAATTTGCAACAAGGCGATCGCATCAGTAGCACCCGCTTGCAACAACCTCTAATAGCTGGTTATAGCGATCGTCGCTTTCAATCTTTGTCTATTAACCGCTTCACTGCTCGATCCGTACAGCAGTTAGATCCCGGAACCACGCTCAATTTCAAATTGATCGGCACTCCCAACGCTACAGCTAATTTCTCCATTGAAGGAGTTGCTTATAACATCCCCATGCGGGAAGAATCCAACGGCGTTTACACAGGGGAATATACGATCCGCAGCCAAGATTATTTCCCCCCAGCGGGTGCGGCGGTTACTGCTAGTTTGCAGTCGGGAAATCAAGTTATTCGTTCCCGTTTAGATCGAGAACTAATTGCTGGCGACGATGGCAATTTCAACACTGCCGAAATCCCGCTAGAAATTATCACTCCCAAAGAAAATGCTCGCGTCAGCGGGACGGTGGAAGTGGAAGGACGCAGCGCCCCAAATGCGACAGTTAATGTCGAGGTTCAGGCGAATTCTTCTGTAGCAGGTTTGTTTGGGTTTAAACGAAACATCCTCGAACGCACAATTCGGGCGGATGAACAAGGTAAATTCAGCTTTGCTTTTAAGCCGACCATTTCTCTACCAGGAACCCGATACGAGGTGAATCTCAGTTCTAGTAGAGGCGATCGCACCAGCGAAGAAACTTTGGTACTGTTTCAAAATTGAGCGGTGACTCGCGACTATTTGCCGCCAAAAATCGGGCAAACCCTGACTAAATTTGAAAGATTCCATCAGGAGATATCTATGTATGAACTAAATCGCTGGAAAAAAACGCCAGGGATATTACAAATCATCTCTGGAAGTTTATTAATCGCGCTGCCAACCGTTCCTCTTGTGGCATCAGCAGCTCCCGCTCCTACACTCAACTCCTGTCCTAGGATTGACTATGAAGAACCTTATAACAGTAATGTTCGGGTTTCTCAAGGATGTCCGCCTAATGCTGCAACTCAAAGATTGAATCAGCAAGAGTTGGGTCAAAATATGGTTCCTCCCGCGAGGCGAACCAATGTTACGCAACCACCTTTGCCAGAAACAAGACAGACTCCCCTTGCCACTGTCACACCAATGGCAGGTGAGGTGAGCGTGAAATTAACAAACAGCACAAATGCCCCGATTTCCTATCAGGCGATCGGGCATACTGAATCCCGAATGCTAGCGCGCGGAGCAGAAATAGTTCTGCAAAATCTACCAACGCCTGTGACTGTCACAATGGTGCGCGTAGATGGAGGGCTGCTGAAAGTTATACCCATGTCTAGTTCTGAAAAAGGGATGCTAGCAGTTTCCATAGATGAAACGAGTAACTTTGATGGCAATCAAGGAGTTTTAAGAATTCAACCTAACGGTCAAGTGTTTTTGAATTAGGCTATAAAAAGACCCGGTTTTGAACACAAATTCTGTAGCTTCATCAACAAAATAAACAGAAAAAATCTAGGAGGTTTTTCAATGGTTAATAATCGTTTGAACAATTCCACTCAAAAGCCGTGGAATGCTAAGGGAGGAGCGATCGCACTCGCACTAGCAGCTATCCTGCTTCCGGCTTGTACTACCCCACAGCGGGAAGCAACAGCACCTGCACCTGCACCTGGAGCACCCGCTTCGATTCCCACGACAACCGAGAATGTGGTTGATAACACAGCACAACTGCTTGGCAAAACTGTGACCATCCGAAGCGAACCAGTCAAAAAATTGGGGCCATCGAGCTTTACAGTTAGCGATCAGGAGTTTTTTGGCAACGAATCGATTTTGGTTGTCAATGCCACCGGCAAGCCTTTTGTGCTACCGGCTGAATCAGGTCAAGAAGTTCAAGTAACAGGAACAGTTCGCAATTTTGTCCTTGCAGATATTGAGCGCGAGTACAAATTAGGCTTAGATCCAAACTTGTACGCCGAGTACGAAAGTAAACCTGCGATCGTTGCAGAATCGATGGCGCTAGCCCCCACACCGGGGGAACTCACCTCAGACCCCCAAAAATACTACGGCAAGACACTGGCGGTAAGTGGTGAAGTCGAAAGCCTCAGAAGTCCAAACTCGTTCACCTTGGATGAAGACAAATTAATTGGCGGCCAAGACTTGTTAGTGATACACACCGTTCCACAACCAAGCGTGCGAGAAGGTGAGAAGGTTGCCGTAACCGGCGTGCTGCGTTCGTTTGTCCTCGCTGAACTTGAGCGGGACTACGATCTGCAATGGGATTTGACCTTGAAGCAGAAGTTAGAAGCCGAGTATACCAACAAACCTGTGCTAGTTGCTACAGGGGTATATCCCTCAGCCATTCCTGAGTAACCAATAGACCTCTGTCATAACTACTGCGGGGCAGGCATCCTGCCTGCCTTTAACGGGGTTTTCACAAGAAGTCTAATAGTTAACCACAAGGCGATCGCGATCGCCCGGAAGACAAGCAGAACCTATTTCTTACGTCGTTTGTTTTGATGATAAATTCAGCAATAAGGTGTATATAATGAATCAAGTTAATCAACCAGAACCCTTGTCGCAACCGCTGACCCAAAGCGAATTCGTCGCAACTTTTCGCTTGTTCAGTAGATTTAGCTTCTGGATACAGTTATTCTTGGGTGCTGTTTCCGGCATAGTTTTATTGTTTGCTATGTTGGGTCGCAACATGGGCGAACAAACCAATAATGCAGGTATTGGTTTCGGGGTATTTTTAGCAATAGTGGGCCTGTTATTGCTGGGCTTTAGAATATTTTGGGATTTTCGCTATAGGCTGTTAGGCAGACTTTTGCACGCCGAAAATGCCCAGGTCTATCCCAGCAAAGAACATATTACTCACACCTTACGGATTGGATTAGTTTCTAGTTTGGTGGGGGTATTAATCGCGTTTGTCGCTTCTGAAGAAACAGTTGCTGTAGTGCTAGCGAAAACTCTTAGTCAACCCCAAGCGCTCGCAGCTTATACGCCAGAAAATGTGATTCGTTCCCTAGATATTTTTGTGACGATGGCAAACGTCAATCTGATTGGCGCTCACTTTTTTGGAGCTGTTACTTCTCTTGGGTTACTCAATTGGGTAGAAGAGTAGTTGGCAGCAGGGGCGATCGCTAAAGGCAAACACAACTCCTATGCCGTCAAGACTTACGAGCGCTGACCGATTTAACTAATGTTTATGCTGGTGCACTGTCTTGGCGAAAGAGAGTGAAGACAGTGCAGCTACAAGCTAAACAAGTTGACTATTTGGATGAACATCTAATCGGAAATAGGTTGGTAGCGATCGCTCCTGAAGAAATGGTGGTCAGCCGGATCGACCGTTTTTTAATTAAAAAAACGTAATTTATTTATGATGTTGATAGATATTTCATCTACCTTTATATTGAAAGATGTATTTTTAATATGGACAAAAAAACTTAAGCTCATATTCCGAAAGATGAGCTAGACCGATGGCATTCAGCTTCCTAAATGATCCAGTGACCGGATTTCTGAACACAGCCAAGTTACACAGTTTCTTTATTAAGAAATTTACTGCAATGAAAGACCTCTGGTATAAAAACGCAATTGTCTACTCCCTCGATGTTGAAACCTTCATGGACTCTGACGGCGATGGTGTCGGCGACTTTCAGGGACTTATCAACCGCCTAGACTATTTATCCGCGCTAGGAATTACTTGTTTGTGGTTGCTGCCGTTTTATCCTTCCCCTAACCGGGACAATGGTTACGACGTGATGGATTACTACAACATCGATCCGCGACTGGGAACCCTGGGAGATTTTGTCGAGTTCATGCACCAAGCAAAGGAACGAGGCATTCGCGTGCTGATCGATCTGGTAGTAAATCATACGTCCAATCAGCATCCATGGTTTTTGGCAGCCAAAAGCGATAAAAACTCCAAGTATCGCAATTACTACGTGTGGTCAGAAAATCCACCCAAAACTGATCCAGAATTGCTGGTGTTTCCCGATGCTGAGGACAGTATTTGGGAGTACGAGGAACAAGCAAACGCTTACTATTTGCATCACTTCTATAAAGAACAGCCAGATTTGAATATTGGCAATCCGGCGGTACGAGAAGAAATCTGCAAAATTATGGGTTTCTGGCTAGAACTGGGTGTGTCTGGATTTCGCATTGATGCTGTTCCCTTTTTAATTAAAGGAATTGGCATCGAAGGTGCAGACCCCGAAAAGCTGCGAGGTTTCTTGGAAGAAATGAGAGAGTTTGTGTCATCGCGTCAGGGTGATGCAGTGTTGCTGGCAGAAGCAAATGTCGATCGCGAGCAAATTCCTATCTACTTTGATAAGGGCGACAGAATGCACATCTTGTTCAACTTTTTGCTGAACCAGCATCTCTTTTTGGCCTTGGCGCGTCAAGAATCCACAGCGCTGCGCGATGGACTAAAAACCTTACCGGATATTCCTGATATTTGTCAGTGGCTTAATTTTGTGCGCCACCATGATGAACTGACGCTAGACCGCATTACTTCATCGGAACGAGAGGAAATTTTTGCAGCGTTTGCCCCGGAGAAAACTATGCAAATTTTCGGGCGCGGGATTCGTCGTCGCTTACCACCGATGATGAAAGGATCTCGCCGCCGGATTGAACTAATCTACAGCTTGCTTTTCACTCTGCCTGGTACACCCATGCTGCGCTATGGCGAAGAAATTGGCATGGGCGATGACCTTTCGCTGAAAGGTCGAGACAGCGTTCGCACGGTGATGCAATGGTCAGATGCAGCGAATGGTGGTTTCTCGACGGCTGCAACTGATGCCCTTGCCAGACCTGCGATCGCCCAGGGAGAATACGGTTACAAACAAGTCAATGTTACCGCAGCGCAGCGCGATCCAGGCTCATTAATTAACTGGATGGAACGTGCAATCAGCATCCGCAAGCAATGTCCTGAGTTGGGTAGGGGCAAGTGGCACATTCTCGAAACCGACTGTCCCTCTGTGTTAGCCCACTGCTGCGACTGGCAAGGCAGGACGGTGATTGCTGTCCACAATCTAGCCGACAAGCCTTGTACCGCTACGCTCAAATCTAACGAATACAGCCATCTGTTCGATTTATTTGGCGATCGGCTGTATGAACCTCTCAATGCCGACTCGCCCTCTATTCCCTTAGAAGCCTACGGTTATCGCTGGTTTCGAGTCAATCGAATCCTGGGTTCAGTTGACAGTTGACAGTTGACTGTTGACTGTTGACTGTTGACTGTTGACTGTTGACTGTTGACTGTTGAGGGCGACCTCTACCTGGAAGTCCGAGGATTGGAGTAATGAATAGATATCTTGCAAAAATAATTAGGACGGGCAAGATGCCCATCCCACAAGAGTTATTTTTTCTTGTGGGATGGGCATCTTGCCCGTCCCATAAATTGATGAAAAGGATTTTTGCAAGAGGTCTAATAGTCTTCTTTTAATTTCTCCCACTTATGGCAGAGGCTTTAAACCAATTCTTTCTAGTAAAAAAGTCAATCTTATGTACCAGAACTAGCGACGTGGACTGTTAGGAATGTACTTAGCAGCTTCCTTGTCGGGCAGCGGTTCTATCTGACCTTGATTGACCAAAGCTTGATGAATTAGGGCAGTAGCACTACCCCGACTGAGCAACTCGTTCGGATTAAGAGCTCTGGGATCTGGATAGTTGACCACTATCTTTGCCTTTGTAGCTGCTGCCACGGGTTCAACCGCATATTTAGGAAGTTTCTCGGCATCTTTATAATACGAATTGAGAAAATCTAATGCCGAATTTTTAGCAGGCGCCGTTGCAGCTTTTGTCGTTGTTGGTGCAACAGTCTTAGCCGATTTAGGTGCGGGCGCCGCCGCAGGCTGCTGCCTTGCCACTACAGGTAATAATGGCTGCATCAAAACAGTCGCTGCGAGGGGAAATGCCAAACGGTTCCTCGCAATTCGACGTTGATTTACTGGAGTTGGCCTTGCTGGAGTTGCAGCAGCTCGATCGGTTTTGACAACAGGGGGATTGTAATCCATATTTAAACCCCTCATTAACACAACTAATGCTTGTGCCTTAGTCAAGGGCTGCTTCGGACGAAACTCCTTTCCGGGAAAATCATTCATAAATCCCGTTTCATAAGCTTCTTCAATCGGAGTTTCTGCCCAGTAGTTTTTAGGCACATCCTTAAAGTAACTTCCACTCGGTATCTTTCTAACGCTGGCTCGGTTAAAAGCTTGGCGGATCATCGCCGAAAATTCATCCCGATCCACAGCCTGTTTGGGTTTAAAAGTTCCGTTTAGATATCCGGTAACAATCTCTTTTTCCGCTAAGGAATGAATAAACGGACGCGCCCAGTAATTCTGCGGTACATCAGGAAATTTCGATTTAGCTTGTTGAGCTGCAACTTCCTGGGAACTTAGCACAAAACCAGTGCCACTGACACTAACGGCTAAAGCTAAAAAGGCTACGCTGATTGATGGTAAATGCCTGCGATTAGACATGAGAAATCTCCTCCTAATTTTTGCATTTTTAACGAGATTATTTGGCTGAGTTAGAGCGGATTATGTTTTTTTCTATCCGCTTCCCATTCTGTTTTTACATCTAACTCTTCGCGACGTACTGTGTCTGTTGCCTCAATCTTATCTTGCTCGACTTCTTTTCTGATTTGCACTTCCTCGCGCACGAACGCCTGCTTTTGGATATTCACACTTTCTTCGTAGATATCCAAATGTGCCATTTCTTCTTGCTTGAAGGCGGTATCTGGAGTTACTCGACTCCCTGCATATTCTGGAGTTGTGCGATCGATCACAACTCGCTCTTTTTCTACAGGAACCTGCAGTTGTACCGTTTTGGTTTCAACTTGTTTGCCAATTATTACCTCGCCTGTTTTGCGACGGGTTTTATCTGCAACTAATCGTTCTTCGTACAGTTTGAGTTTTTGATGATCCTGTTCGTTCATCTGATACAATTCAGGCTCTCGATCGTAAGTATAGGTATCCCGGTCATAAGCAGCCTTACGAGCTGGAGGCGAGACAGAATGCGTTCGAGAAACTGGAACAGGCCCTTCTAAAGGTAATGATGCTTCTACTGGTACAGACGCTTCTACTGTTGAAGTTCGATAAATACCCCGCACTTGTTCTTCATAAGCGTAATCAACTGCCGTCCCATGCTCATACCTGGGTAGTTTTTCCACTTGGTCTTTACTCTGCAAACCTGTAGCGTAAACGTGCCGCCCCTTAAAATCAATGCGACAAAGAGCGATGGGAAGTAAAACTTTTTTGCCAAAAATCCAAGAACCAGTCTCTACCACAAAATAGCGGAAACGTCCTGTCTCATCTACCAGCACAGTATCGATCGTGCCAATTTTATCATGGGTACTTCCGCCATACACATCCAGCCCTTTGATATCGTCCTCATCAAAAGCTGCTTGGCGGTAGTTGGGATTAAAATCCTCAATTTTGTAAAGTAACATTGTTATTTTCTGTACTATCTACATCCACTTGTGTACCTACTTTAGATAGATATCAGTTCTAATACTTCCTTCTTATGAATGATTCAGCAAATTGAAAATCATCAAACAAGTGAGATTTATTTATATTTTTCTATCTTTAGATAGATGAATTTAGATCTGCCGTACTGAAAGTGATAAATTTCTCTAATTATTCGTAGGTTGGGTTGAGCATAGCGTTACCCCACTATCTCAGGCTAACAAGTTGGCTTTCGTTCCAAGGGCCCCAACCTACAACCTTTATGCCACAAGCTAAGCTTTTACAAGGTTTTATCGGGTTTTCTTATCGCGTCAACTGCGGGAGATCCTACAAAATTAAGGACATCTATAACTAGCTGCTGGGGGGTTTTTTCTGAATGAGATTTCGATTTATGAGCTAAATTACTACTTTTGATATTTAAAATTTTCAACTTAAAAATATTATGCCCATCGGTAGATAGTCTGGTAATGATGATTAAGTAAAATTAAATTATCTTCAAGGAATAAAATCACAACGTAACGCAGGGGTTAATCTTTTATGACTTATCCAGATCGATCGGGCAGTGAACTCACTGAGCCTACAATCGTCAATCCGCTGGTGGATTACCACGATCAAGTGAGGTGGGGGCCAATTTTGGCAGGAATTGCGATCGCTCTGGGTACTCAACTGGCTTTAAGCGCTTTGGCAATGGCGATCGGATTAAGCGCCGGTGCAACAGGGGCGGATGCAGGTTCCGTTGCTTTTGGGGTCGTAATTTGGTCGATTATCAGTTTGCTGATTTCCCTATTTTTAGGCGGTTGGGTGATGGCTCAAAGCTGCGGCCCAATGACTAAGAAAACAGCAGTTTTGAATGCAGTAATTCTTTGGGGAGCTACATTAGCACTTAGTGCTTGGTTATTAGGAAGCGGGATATCGGGTGCTGTTGGCGCTGCGGCTGCTAATGCTGGAGAAATTGCCAATCAAGTACAACAACAGGGCGGCGTTAATATACCGAATCAAGCGCCGAATGTAAACCCAAATCAAGTTCGCGATATAGCTGGTAATACAGCTAAAGCTGCTTGGTCATTCCTAGTTGGCTCTTTGCTGAGTTTGGCAGCGGCAATGATTGGTGCTGCTGTTGGCGCTCGCAAACCTCGCGTTTATGCTTGATTAGCGATGATAAAACCATAAAATTCAACAAGCACAGCAGCGAGTCAAATGATTTTATAACATTGTGATGATTCATCCTTTCTTGGAGAAGATGAACGAGCTAAAAACCTTTTCTAAGGTTTTGGCATAGAGATTTAAAAGGAGATAAAGCGATGCAAGAGCAAAGCAGATGGCAAAAATATACAAGGTTAACAAGTTCGATCTTGTTAACGGCAACGGTTTTAGTTGCTCCCGCCTTCGCCGCTGATAGAAATAAAACACAGATTCAAGGTAAGGAACCCCATAGCTAAAGCTAGGGGCTTTCAGGAAGTCCGGCTCGTTCCGAGCGGTTCAAGAAGAAAGCCCGAACCTTACCAGAGACAGGATTAGACCTACGTTTTTTGAGTCACGATACCGGAGAATGCGACGCTAGTTTTCCGCTCTATCGCCAAAAGTTAGACAGGCTTAACGGGGTTAAACCAGTGCGTTTGGCATAATAAGCTCAATAAACATTCTCGAAGCGAACTTTACCCAGCAATGGAGGACTTTATGTCTAATTTTGTTTTTGTAATTGATGCCCAAAAAAGACCGCTAACACCAATTAATCCTGGTTTCGCACGGAGGCTTCTGAAGCAGAAACAAGCGGCGATTTACCGTAAGTTTCCCTTCACTTTGATTCTTGGAAAGTCCCGACCCGATTTAATCAGACCCCATTTAAAGATCAAAATCCATCCTGGTTCTAGAGTAACTGGTTTTGCTATATTGAACGGTGCACAGGTCATTTGGGCAGCAGAATTAACTCACAGAGGTCAAGCAATCAAAGATGCTCTGCTCTCACGCCGTCAACTGCGGAGGGGACGACGAAATCGACATACTCGTTATCGTCAACCAAGGTTCTTGAATCGCACACGTCCTCAAGGTTGGTTAGCACCTAGCCTTGAACACCGAGTTTTAACTACACTCACATGGGTGAATAAACTTATCAAACTTGCGCCTATCGGGTCAATAGCTCAAGAACTTGTGCGATTTGATTTACAACAACTTGAAAACCCTGAAATCTCAAGTATTGAATATCAACAAGGCACACTTTTGGGCTACGAGGTTCGTGAATATCTTCTTGATGTGTGGGACAGGAAATGTGCTTATTGTGGTATTCAAAATATCCCTTTACAGGTAGAACATATTCACCCAAAAGCTAAAGGTGGCACAAATCGGATCTCGAATCTGTGTCTGGCTTGCGATTCTTGCAATAAAAAGAAAGATACTCAAGAAATTGAGCAATTCCTAGCCAAAAAACCTGATGTTCTTAAACGAATTCAAGCACAAAGAAAACGACCATTAAAAGATGCTGCTGCGGTTAACTCGACACGTTGGGCGTTGTTCAATCAGCTCAACAAAACTGAACTTCCGGTAACTACGGGTTCTGGCGGTCAAACAAAGTTCAATCGAACTCGTTTGCAACTACCTAAATATCACTGGTTAGATGCTGCTTGTGTAGGCAAAGTCGAAGAATTAAAGGTGCGAACTTCTCAACCACTGCTAATCAAGGCGACGGGACATGGCACTCGACAGATGTGTGGCACGGATAAATTTGGCTTCCCAATTCGCCATAAATCAAGAAAGCAAATCCATTTCGGTTTTCAAACTGGTGATATTATCAGCGCGACAGTCACCGCAGGAAAGAAAGTCGGCTCCTATGTGGGACGAGTTCTGTGCCGTGCATCCGGCTCGTTTGATATCGCCATCACGATGGGAAGAGTGGCAGGGATTAGCCATAAATATTGCAAACCCATTCACAAAAAAGATGGTTATTCGTATGGATTTTGAAGGGAGGCGACGGTCGTCGCAGCCGCTTTCCTCCCCATGTCGGTAGCCCGGGGCTTCTCGCTCGTTTTCTGGTGAGAATGGGTGGGTACCAATTACAGCCCCGATACAAGGTTACGTATATGGTGGTGTTTTGGGAGCGTGTGAAGCCGCAACTCCCCCGCCTCCTACTAACTGCCGCCAAGTTGCAGCCCAAAGATGAATTAAGGTGCATCAAGTACCTTCCACTGATCGGGAAAGCGTTGGAGTCGTCGCGAATGGACGAAGAGTGACGATTGAAAGTTTAGGAACGGATGGTTGGGTGCCGATTACAGTGCCTGTGAGAGGCTACGTCCAAGCTGAAAACCTGGCGTATTGTAGTTAATTGAAAAAACAGTGATGGATCACCAATCAAACCCAAAAAAAGAAACTAATTCACAGCAAGAGTCTGGTTTGTTAAATTTCCTTGCCGAGACAACACAATCTGCACTGAATGCAGGTAAAGCGGTTGTTGACACAGCAGTTGATTGGGGGGAAGCTGCTGCAAAACAAACTTATCGATTGATTGGACAAGCGACGCAAGGAACCGGAGAGGCGGTAACTTATGTTGGCAATCTTCCCTTTGTTAAACAAGTGGCAGGGGTACTCAGGCTTGATTGGTTAGTTGGGGTCAGCGATCGCATCGACTTAGCCAAAGCCGAAGTTCACGTCAAGGAACTCCAACAAAAGTATCCCAAGGAAGATCCCAGCGAAATTGCCCATCGCATTATGGTGGAAAAAGCGATTCAAGCCGGTGGTGTCGGATTGGCTAGCAGCATTTTACCCGGTGTCGCGGCTGCACTGCTGGCGATCGATCTAGCGGCGACTACTGCGATTCAAACCGAAATGGTTTATGAAATTGCCGCCACTTATGGGATGGATTTGCAACAGCCAGCCCGAAAAGGCGAGGTTTTGGCAATTTTTGGGTTAGCGCTAGGCGGTAGCAACGCCATGAGAGCTGGTTTGGGCTTTTTACGCAACATACCGCTGGCTGGCGCGATGATTGGTGCGAGTACGAATGCTACGATGCTGTACGCGCTGGGATATGCGGCGCGCCAGTTTTACGAAGCCAAACTGAGGGAAGAGACTCAAGAACCTGGAACCGAAACGCTGCAAGCGATTCAGCAACAAAGCGAGAAATATCTCGATGTTGCGATCGCCCAGCAAGCAGGGATGGATCAAATTATGGTTCACATGATTTTGGCAAGTTATCCCAACAAAAATTGGGAAGATATTCTGCCAGAATTGAAGGCATTGCAATTAAATGCCGATTCTCTCAATACGATTGCTGCTAACATCAAGTCCCCCAAACCATTGGGTGCATTGTTAGAGCAACTTAACCCCGATTTTGCAGTACCCCTATTAGCTCAATGCCGTCGCATTGCCGACAATAGCGGAGAGGTTTCCGAAGCAGAACAGAACGTGCTGGATGCGATCGCACAAAAACTCAACGGTCAAGATGTGGCTTCGATATCCACTTGAAAAACTTATTGGTGCGTTAGCTTTATGCGTAACTCACCATCCCCAATATTTACTGTCGCTGTGTAAATCCTAAATTAGCCTCACGTTAGAGTAATCTACTGCTTTAAGATAGAGTTTGACATGGCTAATTTTAATACTATCAATAACGACTGATGCAAGAGGAAGTTTTATGACAGCAGCAATATCCGGAGTCTGGGACAAGATTGAGAGCATGATCAATAGCTTCATTGTCCTGCTGCCTAATATGATACTAGCGTTAATTGTTTTTGGAATCTTTTTCTTTGTTGGTCGATCAATTAAGAGCTCGGTCAGGCGGCTTACCCGCAACCACCGCCAATCCCGGAATTTGGGACTGGTGTTGGGAAGGTTAGCGCAGGGTATAACTGTTCTGGTTGGTCTGTTTATTGCCTTGTCGATTGTAATTCCCACATTTAAAGCAGGCGATTTGGTGCAACTGCTGGGAATTAGCGGGGTAGCGATTGGTTTTGCCTTTCGCGATATCTTACAAAACTTCCTAGCTGGTATCCTAATTCTTTTGACGGAACCGTTCCAAATCGATGACCAGATTGTGTTTAAAAACTTTGAGGGAACGGTAGAAAGTATTGAAACTCGCGCTACAACAATCCGAACCTATGATGGTCGCCGGATTGTAATTCCGAATGCGGAATTGTTCACCAATTCTGTTACTGTGAATACCGCCTTTGATAAACGCCGGATGGAATACGACGTTGGTATCGGCTACGGCGATGATACTCACCGAGCCAAGCAGTTAATGATGGAAGCTATGCACAGTGTGGATGAGGTTTTGAAGGACCCTGCTCCTGACGTGTTGCTGATGGAACTTGCAGGAAGTAGTGTCAATATCCGCGCTCGATGGTGGATTGCTCCGCCGCGACGAATGGACGATCTGCGATCGCGGGACAAGGTACTTTCTGCGATTAAAGAAAAGCTTACTGCCAACGGCATCGACTTGCCCTTTCCTACGCAGCAAATTTTGTTTCATGACCAAACCGAAGAGACGGATGGCGATCGCCAACGTCAACGCGAAGGATGGCCCGCTGGTAATGGCGAAGTTCCTAAACCCCGCAGCATCAGCGGTTCTGTGCAAAAACTAATTGAAATGCGATCGCAACCTGACGGCAACGGACAATCTTCACGCCACCCCAACTCATGAAAAATGTCAAGTTAAGCAAAATTTGGGACTCGCTACACTCTAGCTACTGGTTTATCCCAACGTTGATGGCGCTGGGGTCGATGATTTTAGCGATCGCCATGCTGACAATTGACCGCACGGGTAATATACCAAACTGGAGGTGGATTTACACGGGTGGAGCCGATGGTGCGCGAGCGGTTCTTTCATCGGTTGCCGGTTCAATGATCAGCGTGGTTGCTACAGCTTTTTCGATTACTATTGTGGCGCTTCAGTTGGCGAGTTCAAATTTTGGTCCCCGATTGCTGCGTAATTTTATGCAGGATACGGGCAATCAAATCGTGCTTGGCACTTTCATTGGCACGTTTATTTACTGTTTACTCGTACTGCGAACCATTCATGCAGAAGGAGAAGGATACAGTCTCTTTGTACCCCAACTCTCGGTTACAGTTGGTACCGGATTGGCAATTGCCAGTATCGGCGTACTGATTTACTTTATCCATCACGCATCAACCATTATTCAAGCGTCCCATGTAATTACTCAGGTTAGTGGGGATTTAGACAAAGCTCTAGATCGTCTGTTTCCCGAAAAAATCGGAGAAGGTAAAGCGAAAAACTCGCGACAGGTAGTAGAAATTCCTGCAAGTTTTGACTCGGAAGCACGTCCAATCAAAGCCACGGGCGAGGGTTATTTGCAAGCAATCGATGACAAGGAATTAATGAAAATCGCCACTCAGTACAATCTGCTTGTAAGTCTTACAACTCGACCGGGAAAGTTTATCGTCAAAGGCAGCGATGTAGCGAGGGTTTCCCCCCAAAAACAGGTGAATCAAAGCTTGAACCAACATATTAACGATGCTTTTATTCTGGGCAAAGAACGGACTGAATATCAAGATGTAGAATTTCCAATCGATCAGTTAGTTGAAATTGCCTTGCGTGCGATTTCTCCTGCTATCAACGATCCGTTTACTGCGATTCGGTGTATCGATCGACTCAGCGCCGGATTATCCCGCCTCGCTCAAAGGGATTTTCCCTCGCCGTATCGCTACGACGATGAACAAAATTTGCGCGTCATTGTTGAAGGAGTGACGTTTGAAGGGTTAGTCGATGCTGCCTTTAACCAAATTCGCCAGTACAGTAAATCCGATGTGGCGGTAACAATTCGCTTATTGGAAGCTCTAGCTTGCATCGCCACTTACACCCACAATTCCAAACAACGAGAAGCTTTACGCCGTCAGGCGGAGATGATTTTAAAGAGTAGCCGCGAACAAATCTCTCAGGAGCAAGACCAGAAAGATGTCCAAGAGCAGTATTACCAAGTCATTAAAGCTTTAGGACAGGATTAATTTGGTTGAGCAGAATTATGGTAATAACAGCAACTTTACGCTCGGCTCCTAATACTTTAGCTTTAACCGCGCTGATTGCCATTGGTTTAGCGCTGACCCATTTATTTTTCGGCAAGTTGCGGTTTGCTCCTATTCCTCGCAGTGGCTGGCTTTCAGCAGCAAGTGGGGTTTCTGTAGCTTATGTTTTTGTGCATATTTTACCGGAACTCAATCTGCATCAAGCGGTATTAAAGCAAGTAGAATCAGGAGTTATTTCCTATCTAGAACACCACGTTTATTTAATAGCTTTGTTAGGATTGACTGTATTTTACGGCCTGGAGCGAATGGCAAAGTTATCTCGTCAGCAGGGCGAAGATGATGTGACCAGTCTTGGTGTTTTTTGGTTGCACATTGCCTCTTTTTCAATTTACAACGCTCTGATTGGCTATCTGCTGCTGCATCGGGAAGAACCGGGGATTACCAATCTGCTGTTGTTTTCTTGTGCAATGGCACTGCACTTTGCAGTGAACGACTCTGGTTTGCGGCAACATCACAAGCATATTTATGACCGCATCGGACGCTGGATACTAGCAGCGGCTATTATTGTGGGGTGGGTGTTGGGTAGCGCTACTGAAATTGGAAAAACTGCGCTCGCAGTTTTATTTGCTTTTTTAGCCGGAGGAATTGTTCTCAACGTCCTCAAAGAAGAATTGCCCGAAGAACGAGAAAGTCGGTTTTGGGCATTTGTCCTTGGTGCTGGAATTTACACGGCTCTTTTATTGGCTTTGTAGAGGAATCAAAGGCAGCCAAAACGTTCGAGGTTAAAATTATTTGAAGGAGCCAATCGTTCTTTCAGACGCAGTTTAAAATTACCGGGATAATTTTTCCTAGCACTGCTACCAACTGCGACGGTATTAACAGCCTTAACTTTAGTCGAATTTCTGAGCGATCGACGTTTATTATTCGCATCCCTTGCTACCAGTTTATTCTTAATTTATCTAGACATCCAACACAGCACAAACCTAGTCAAAAGCCGGGTGGTTTCTCACATGATTGCAGCAACGATTGGTTGGTTGACTTATCTAATTCTTGGGCCAGGAGATCCGTCAGCCCAGACGGCGATTAGGAGCAAATATCGTTATTATTGATTGAATAATGCTAGTTAAAAAAATTAGCCCTCTCTTCCGTTAGAAGCCGGGGACTATCGCTGGTTTCGAGTCAATCGCATCCGGGGGGAAAAAAGTTAATGTTGAGGGGAACACTAGCGACTATAACTATGAGGAATGTACTTAGCAGATTAGGTAAAAAACCCGGTTTTTGGCGCCAATCCGTAAGTCCTATATATAATTAATTTTTAGGCGCGCATAAAAATTTTTCCTTTGAGGTAGGGCTGATGTTTCCAGTGTGGTTGCAGGCAGGATTTTGGGGTTTACTGGGGGGTTCGGCGCTGCTACTGGGAGCGGCGGTGGGTTACTTTGTGAGCATTCCCCAGCGCGCGATCGCGACAATTATGGCTTTTGGCGCTGGTGTGCTGATTTCAGCGCTATCCTTTGAACTGATGGATGAAGCTTACAAGCGCGGCGGTTTCGACTCGACGACGATCGGCTTTTTGGGTGGCGCTGCTGTCTACACAGCCGCCAATTGGTTTTTGAATCAACAGGGAGCAAAACACCGCAAGCGATCGGGCTCTTTGCACCCAGCTAAAACAGAGTCAGGCGGTGGCGGATTAGCCATCGCCCTCGGCGCGCTGTTAGACGGGATACCGGAGTCGATCGTCGTTGGCGTCAGCATGATTTCTGGAGGCGCTGTCAGTTGGGTGACAGTAGCGGCTATTTTTCTCTCCAACATTCCCGAAGGGCTCTCTAGCGCCGCCGGTATGAAAAAAGCAGGGAGATCGATGGGTTACATTTTTGGAGTTTGGGGCGCGATCGCAGTTATTTCCGGTATCGCAGCATTGTTAGGATATACGGTTTTCAGCGGCTTTTCTGCGGAAGTAATAGCCGCAACTACCGCCGTAGCAGCAGGGGGTATTTTAGCCATGATCTCAGATACTATGATTCCCGAAGCATTCGAGGAAACTCACGATTTTGCTGGACTAATTACTGTCTGCGGTTTTTTAGCTGCTTTTGTACTCAGTAAGTTAGCCGAAAGATAATTGATAATTAGCGATGTCATCACTAAAGTAATGTAGAATTGCTGACACTTATAGTGTTTTTGATAGAGACACAGACGAATTTGATATGTTGCCAAGCTGTATCTGACAGGGAAAAAGCTTATAATCAACCTTAAAGACCGCAGCCACTCAAGAGGTGTTGAAAAATTTATGTGTCTCGAATCAGGGTATATCCTGCACGAAAGCTACCAAATTATCGCTTTGTTGGGACAGGGAGGGTTTGCTAGAACCTACACGGCTGCACAAATAAACCAACCTAATAATCCTCTATGCGTTGTTAAAGAAATTCCTTTTCCCCCATCGAACGATCCGCGCGTCTGGGAGAGGGCAAGGAAGCGATTTGAAAGGGAGGCTAGCGCTTTGCGCCGTCTCGGCAACAACTCGCGCATTCCCGAATTATTCGATAGCTTTGAAAAAAAAGACCATTTTTATTTAGTGCAAGAATACGTTAAAGGACATGCGCTTAGTCAAGAACTCACTGCGGGCGATCGGTGGAATGAGGAACAAACTGTTGCTTTGTTGCGGGAAGTTCTGGAAATATTAACATCAGTCCACCAAGAAAATATTATTCACCGCGATATTACACCTTTTAACTTAATTCGGCGCAAAACCGATCAAAAAATTGTTTTAATTGATTTTGGGGCCGTTAAAGAAATCGGCACTTTTACCTCTAACTCTACTGGTGAAATATTCAGCTCGCAGGCGATCGGCACCAGGGGTTATATGCCTGCCGAACAACACGATACGCGGTCTCTCCCGCAACCCTATAATGATATTTATGCAGTAGGAATCATCGCGATTCAAGCCCTCACCGGGCGGCGTCCCACCAATCTGCCGCAAGACCCCGAGACTGGTGAAATTGTCTGGGATTATTTAACATCTGAACCGGTTAGCAACAAGCTCAAAAATATTTTAACCAAGATGGTGCGTTTCCACTTTCAAGACCGCTACCAATCTGTTGATGAAGTTTTGCAAGATTTGGATTTGTCGATCGTCCCAGGGCCCCAAGTACCCAAAACTTCGCGGAAGTTGCGATCGGGCTTTCGCTGGCTGCTGTTCGGCGTTGCGGGGATTGCAGCTTTTGGGGCGATCGTATTTTTAATCCCCAGAATTTACCCGCTAATCTCGATAATTTCCCCGCCGGGAAAAACGCTGCCTACACCCTCTGCCGATGGTGTAAGTTCCGGCGAAAAACTCTTAGTGCAAACCGCCGCCCTGTGGTCAAAACAAAGGGGAATCAATGAGTTTGCCGACTCAAATTATCCCGAAGCTTTAAAATTGCTCAAACAGTCCTGGCGGGAAGACCGCAGAGATCCAGAAACTTTAATTTACATAAACAATGCTTTGCTGAAGGCAATAAAGGCAGAATATTACACGATCGCAATTGTTGTTCCCATCCGCAGAAATCAGGACGGCAGCATCCTCAACGCAAATTTAGCCGAAGAACTGCTGCGCGGCATTGCTCAAGCTCAAACCGAAGTTAATTTAGGTCTTCTGGCTGCAAATGAGAACAATAAAGATTTTCCCGGTCAAGGCTTTCTCCAACCTAAAGCTATTAGGAAAAAAGGTCTCAAAGTCATCATTGCTGATGATGGCAATATCAAATCCTATGCCGTTCAAAGGGCTAATTATCTGGTCGCTCAGCCCGATATTCTAGCAGTTATAGGACACTACACCAGCGACATGACTGTGGAAACAGTAGATATTTACAATCAAAATCAACTAATCGCCATTTCTCCAGGAAGCACCACAGAAGAACTAACGCGAAAACCTCGAAAATTTTTCTTTCGGACGGCTCCTACAACTAGCCTAGAAGCTGAAGCTTTAGTAAATCAACTGCTCTTGGTCGGTGAGAAAAAAGCCGCAGTATTTTACAATCCCAACAGTCCGTTCAGCGCTTCTTTGTGGGAAGAATTCAAAAAGCAATTTGAAGCCAAAGGAGGCTCGACTTTTAGGCTAAGTAATTATTACGACTTATCTAAAAATAATTTTAACGCCGAAGCAGCCATTCAAAAAGTTGAGAATACCGGAAAAACAGCCTTACTTGTCATTCCCGACGGTCAAGTCACTAATTCCCTGGAAAATGCGATCGAAATGATAAAAGCTAACGGCGATCGCAATTGGATTGTCGGGCCCTGGACTCTGTACGAGCCGAGAACGTTAGAAGTAGCCAAACAGTTAAAGTCTCTTGAAAAACTGGGAATATCCCTGTTTTGGCATCCGCTAGCAAGCTTTGACGAAAAGTTTCCTGTCAACGCGGAAAAATTGTGGGGAGGCCCGGTAAATACTCGATCTGCCTTAACCTACGATGCCGCCCGGACGCTGATTAAAGCCCTAGAAATGCAGCCAGAACCCAGCCGTGAAGGAATGCAAAAAACCTTAGCCGATCCAAACTTTAAAGCCGAGGGAGCCACGGGTATAATTGAGTTTGACTCAAAGACTGGAAATCGGAAAAATCCTCCCAAACGAGTAGCGCATATTGTACCCTGTTCTACAGCAATATATGGCGTTACCTTTGTGCCGATCGAATTTCCCACAGCCGCAGCGGCAGGTTTAAAGTGCGATTGAATTGATATCTTGTGGGATTGTCAACAAACCTGTAGAGGGCGGACAGGATGCCCACCCCACAAGAAAATTTACTCTTGGTGGAATAGGCCGGAAAGCCTGTGGTTAAGAATGATGCAGTATGTGGGAGTAATTGATATCTTGCGGCCTTGTCAACAAACCTGTAGAGGGGAGTTTTACCAAATATAATTGCCTAAAATCAATAATCTCATAAACCCGCCCCCACCCCCAGATAAAATGCTGGATAGAGAATTGTGCAAGATGTGCGAGTGAATTGATATCTTGTGCCGAACGCAACAATCCGACAGATGTTTCAGAGGTTTCAATTCTACAGCCGACTATTGCCACACGTGCAACATATCAATTTATTAGATATATTAAACAAGGTTAGTTTTTTCTATAATAACGCTTATGGCTGTCAATCTCGCTTCCCCAACAAGTTCTAGTCTCAAACCAGAAGCCCAAAATATCTCAGCACTCAAACAAGTCTTTCAGACAATTGATGCCGATAGCTGTCCGGGTTCCTATAATTTTCATATGCACACAGTCTACTCCGACGGGCGATTGCAGGCAGAGAAATTGATGGAACAAGCCATAGCCCGCGGCCTCAAAGGCTTAGCTATCACCGACCACCACAGCACCGAAGGCTACGTTAAAGCTCAAATTTGGCTGGATAATTGGAAATTAAACCATCCCGACAAAAATAGCGCAGCACCTAGTCTCTGGACAGGCGCTGAAATTAATGCCGAATTGCTCAACAATGAGGTACACATTCTCAGTTACGCCTTCGATCCGCAACATCCCAGTCTCAAACCATACCTACGAGGTAAAAGCACTGAAGGCACTTATTGTTATTCAGCAGCCAGGGTAATTGAAGCTATTCATGAAGCAGGAGGTTTAGCAGTTCTGGCACATCCTTGCAGGTATCGATCGACTGCAGATAAACTAATCCCAGAAGCAGCCCGTTTCGGCATTGACGGTGTAGAAATTTACTATGCTTACGGTAATCCCAATCCTTGGAAACCCAGTCCCAAACAAACTGCTTTAGTCAAAGATTTAGCAGAAACTTATGGTTTGCTGGGAACTTGTGGCACCGACTCTCACGGCCTGAGTCTTCTAGTCCGAATCTAGATAGTTCGGAAATAAGAAGTGCTTTATCCTGTTATTACCAGTCTAAGCGTTAGCGGATATATTTCTGAGGAAAGCAATCACAACGAGCCGAAAACAAACAGTTTATCAGGTCATATTATGTCCGCTAAAATGACTACTATAAAATTGTTTGGTAGTGAGGACTTCAGTCCTCATAAAATTTTGAGGACTGAAGTTTTCACTACTTGCCTTATAACGGCTATTTGACGGGACGTGATATCCTTTCGATGCCCGGATGAGCTTTCGCCCTCCAAAAGGAAGCAATTGCCAAACCAGGTAATATTGTTGCAACTCCGAGAGACCATGCGCCCTAAAAACCAGTCGCCGTTCTACCGTTCTGGGAACAACTGACAGGCACGGTTAGTTGGCTGATTTGCCCAATCCAAGCGAGAATCCCCAAATCGATCCATCCAACCTTCCAAATAAGCTCGATTAGCCTTTCTTTCCTCTGGATCTGAGGTATTCATGGGATGAGGTGCTAAACCCAAAATAGTCGCCGTCGTCACGCAAAACATCGACTTTTGAAAACTCTGGCAAATTTGCACCCGCACATCGTCTTCACCGCGACAGCTAGTGCGATAAACTTCGTGCAAATACTCCGGCAGAAAATGCCGCATATCTTGCATCAATTGAGTTGGCGGAATCCCTGCACCTCCAATCGGTAAAGGGTCAGCAAACAAAGCCCCGTAGGCAAATTCTCTTTGTTCTTCCGGGATTTGATGGGCTTGAGCGTTGTAGGAAACTGTGCCAAAAAAGGCTGTGCCCCGAAAGAAAATTGACTCTACATAAGGCACTGCTACATCTGGTAAAAATGTCAAGTTAGCTGAGGTCGGAATGATATCGTAGACTTGACCGCCAATCTTGACGCTGTAGGTAATTGGCAGACTCGCGGCGCTAACCAAACCTGCTAAGACAAAATCAACTACTTCTGCGATCGACTTAATTTTCCCGGCTTCGTAGGAATCAGATAAGTCGATAAATAAATCACTCATTACCCGCCAAAACTGACCGAGACCAGTGTAGTAAGCCAGCATCCGCACTTGTTCCGGCAAAAAATCAGGAAATGTTTTGTTGAGTCCCTGCATGAAAAAATTGCCTTTCAGTTTAGCCGCGATCGCCTTTTCGACCAAACTGCTAAATTCCGGGGAATCCAAATAACTGTCAAAACCCCCGCCGCCGTGCCACATCATAGTTTTCATAACATACTCAGCATACTCAAAATTAATGCGATCGTGCCACAAATAGCGAATTAATTTCGGCAGCGTCACATCTCCGTTGAAATATTTAAAAAACGGAAAAAGCACTAAAAACTGTTCTTCTGCAATATAATTGAGATTGCGAGAATAGGCATCGAGAACCACACCGTAACTTTTGAGAATGCCAACAACTTCTACTACATTTTCCGCCGATTCAGGAAGCAAAGCTTTGCCTGATTCCAAGAGGTCAATGTATGCGGCTAGGGGATGGGAAGAGGGTTTTAATACGGTACTTTTCATTTTTATTTAACCTTAATTGAACGAAGGCACGACACGGATTTGAACACGGATACACTGATGAATGGAATAGGTAGGGACACGGCAGTGCCGTGTCCCTACAGCCGTCTGCTGTATTTCATGGGATTGAAAACTGCCATAAGACTAAAGTCCGATGCTACGAATCTAGGTCATATTTTATTTCAAGTTTTGAGCAATCACTTTAACTTGGGGCGGCACATTAGCTACCATTCCGATCGCAGTTTTTTCGCTCAAACCAACTAAAACTCCCGGCTGCACTCCCATGATGGCGATAATTATTGCTAAAACCAGCGAAGGAATGCGATCGCGCCAGCGGACTTGTGGCAAATTTTCCACCAAATCCGAAAGGCGGCCGAAAAAGGCGCGGTTGACCATAATTAAAAAGTAAACTGAAGTTAAACCAGTGCCGATCATGCAGAGCAAAGTTTGCACGGGAAACACTGGCAAACTGCCCCGAAATATCAAAAATTCCGCAATAAATCCAGCCAAACCCGGAATCCCCGCACTTGCCATCACGCCGAGGATCATTAAACTGCCAATCATCGGCAAACCGCGATCTGGATTGAACAAACCTTTGAGCACATCGATGTTGCGGGTGCCGGATTTTTTGTAAACAACGCCGACACTCAAAAATAGCAGCCCCGAAATTAAACCGTGGCTAACCATTTGCAAAACAGTTCCCAACATACTAATCGGAGTAGCTGCGGCGCTAGCTAATAAAATGTAGCCCATGTGAGCGATCGAACTGTAAGCTACAATTTTCTTCATATCTTTTTGGGCGATCGCGCAACTCGCCCCGTAAAGCACGCTTACTACAGCCCAACTCGCCAACCAAGGTGCGGCCACCGCCCACGCATCGGGAAACAAACCCAAACCAAAGCGCAGCATCCCATAAGTCCCCAGCTTCAAAAGCACCCCCGCCAGCAGCACCGAAACCGGCGTCGAAGCTTCTACGTGAGCATCCGGCAGCCAAGTATGAAAAGGCACTAAAGGCATCTTAATACCAAAAGCCAGCAACACCCCTGCCAGCAAAACAATTTGTCTTACCAAAGGCAAGGGCAATCCTCCTTGCAAATGCGATGCGCCCGCTGCACCAACCATATCGAAACTCGAAGCACCGCTAAGCCAACCAGTGCCCAAGAAAGCAGCCAGCAGCACAATTCCCGAAAATGCAGTATAGATTAAAAACTTAGTAGCAGCATAACCCCGGCGCTCGCCTCCCCAAATCGCAATTAACAGGTAAAGCGGAATCAATTCTACCTCAAAAAACAGGAAAAACAGCAGCAAATTTTGAGATAAAAAAGCCCCTGTTACGCCGCCAGTAATTAACAGAATCAAAGAATAATAAAGTCGAGGTCTGCGGATCGACTCATCCGTAGCGTAAATAGCTATTCCTGTCAGCAGAGTATTTAAAATTACCAAAGGCAGAGCCAAACCATCAACACCGAGATTGTAATTCAATCCCAAAACATCTATCCAAGGAATGAATTCCGAAAACTGCAACTGACTGGTACTGGCATCAAACTGAACTGCCAAAATCACCGAGAGAATAAAAGTTATACCCGCAATGGCGATCGCGACATTCCGAACTATTTTAGAACTCACTGAACCGGGCCAAAGCCCAATCAGGGCAGCAGCCAACATTGGTATCCAGATTAAAGCACTGAGCATCAATTAAAACTTTCCTTTGTTACACAGTATTTAGAGCTATATTTAACATTAACGCATAGCAACTACATATAGAAGCGATCGGCTAATTTTCTTGTTAACATAGATTCAAATGTCTCTGGAATCCTCCTATGACCTCAAGTCTTACAGATCGAGAAGATTTGCAAATTAAATCCGGTTCTCCTTCCACCCGCCTCACCGTTGCCGACTTGGAAGAACTGCAAGGTATACTCGGCGAAGCACATCTAGACTACCAACTCGAACTGGTAGACGGGAAGATTATCGTTATGGGCCCATCAGACATAGTATCGAGCGAAATTGGACTTGAGTTTGGCAGACTTTTGCTTAACTGGGTCAAACCCCGCAAACTCGGACGAGTGTTTGAGTCGAGCGGCGGGTTTATTCTCTCCAATTCAAATGTTACAGCCCCCGATGTTTCGTTTGTGACAGCCGATCGCCTCAAACAAAGTAAAAGGTATTTTGCCGAACTTGTTCCCGACTTAGTGGTAGAAATCAAATCTCAGTCTGATCGCCTCAAACCCCTCCGAGAAAAATTTTTATCATTCATCGAACTCGGAGCCAAAGTAGGAATATTAATCGACCCAGACAAGCATACAGTGACAATTTACACTCCGATAGCCGAGCCAGTGGTATTGAGAGACGGCGACATGATTTCACTTCCCGAACTTTTGCCGGGTTGGGAAGTTCCAGTGACCGAATTATGGCCGATCGATTTTGAATAAAACTAGATAAAAAAGCAGACAAACCCAGACTAAAATCATCTGCGTTCATCTGTGTTCATCTGCCCTCATCTGCGGTTTAAAATTAAATAAAACTAGATCAAAAGCAGACAAACCCGAAAAATTCATCTGCCAAACTCTACAGTTTAAAACTGCCAAATAATCAACGCCAGCAACACAGCAACCCCCCCCGCAATAGTCAACACATAAAACTGCGACTGACCGGTGCCGGTGTACTTCAACCCTTCGCCGCTGAAAATGGTGGCAAAACCGAACAAATTCACCGCCCCATCCACCACATACTTATCAGTCCAAGCGCTGATTTTAGAAATCAAAGCCACCGCCCAAACGACAGTCAAGCGGTAAACTCGATCGATATAAAAATCGTAAGCAAACAAATCCTGCAACGCCGGCACCGGCAGCCGTACCGGTCGAGGTAAAACCCCGTACCAATAAATCGCCACCCCAACCGCAACGCCAATCAACCCAGATAACATTAACAGCGGAATATCCAGAGTCTTCAACAGCGAATTTAAAGTATTCAAATCCCCCGTTTGCGCCCAAGGCCCAGTCCAACTAATTAACAGTTGCCACTGCTGTAACATCCAAGGCACCAATAGCCCCATCACCGTCAAAATTACCATCGGCAAAGCCATCGGCCAACCAACTTCTGGAGCTCTGCGAGTTTTCGGCTGCGGTTTTCCTACAAACACTAAACCGAATATGCGAGTTAAATTTAGCGCTGTCAAACCATTAACTAAAAGCAGCACTATTACCAGCCACAAAGGCAGGGTCCAAAAACCGTTAAGCCAGCGTCGCATTGCCCAAAAGTTGCCGAGAGGCAACAGCGCTACCATCCCCGCAGCGCCTACTAAATAAGCCGTAGTGGTGGCAGGCATCTTCGACCACAACCCACCCATTTCTGTTAAATCTTGAGTGTTAGTTGTGGTAATAATTGACCCTACGCTCATGAATAATAGACCTTTGGCGATCGAGTGCGCGAACAGCAACAGCAAAGCAATGTCAACTTGATTTAGCCCCACGGCGATAAACACCAAACCCATAGAAGCGCTGGTAGAATGCGATAGTGCTCTTTTGATGTCGATTTGGGCGATCGCCACCAAGGAAGCGCCAACAGCCGTTACCGCACCCAAAACCACGAGTACCGCATCTGCGACCGGGGAAAGCGCTAAAACAGGCTGAAGTTTAATCAAAACATAAGCCCCAGCGCCCACAACTACCGTATTCCGCATAATCGAAGCCGGGTTTGGCCCTTCCATCGCCTCATCTAGCCACAAATGGAAAGGAAATTGAGCGCACTTTGCCGTAGGTGCGGAGATTAAAGCCAAACCTAAAAGAGTCGCCACTACAGGAGACAAAGTTGCAGTTTCAGCCCATGTTTCCAAATCGGAAAAATTCAAACTTCCTGCTAAAGTTGAAAGCGTCACTACTCCCATCAGCAGTGGTACGTCTCCTACACGCTTGGTTAAAAACGCATCACGAGCGGCTGTTACTACCAGCGGTTGAGCGTACCAAAACCCCACTAGCAAATAAGTTGAAAGCGTCAGCACTTCCAACAAACCGTAAGTTAGAAGCAGCGAGTCGCTAATGGCAATGCCGCTAATTGCCGCTTCAAAAAAACCCATCAGCCCAAAAAATCGAGCTAGCGCCCAGTCTTTTTCCATGTAGCCTAGAGCGTAAATTTGTGCTAGCAAACTCAGAACACTAACTAACTCCATTGCTCCGACGCTGACGGTGGAGATTTCTATTGCAAAAGACAAATCTAAATCGGCTGCTTGCACCCAGTGCACGAGCAATTGTTGGGGGGGTTGATCCCAAGTCGCTGTAAAAATAACTGACCCGTGTATGAAAGCCAACACAGTCATGAGCAAATTGAAGTAAGCTGCCGGTCTCGGGCCTGTTCTGCGAACGGTTCCCGTAGACCACGGCAAAGTTAAAATTGCGCCTATTAAGCCATATAAAGGTACCCACCAACAGGCTTGGAGGAGAAATTGAGTCATTTAATTTATCCCTTAAACTTCAAATTACGGGCTGCCTTTATACAAAAACAGTCGCGGGCGATCGCGCGAGGCCCTAAAACTTTGACTAAACCCGATCGTATAGTTCTGGCAAAATAATTTGCACCCAAGATTCACTATACATTAAAGCATCAAAACTGATAATTATCTCAATACAAAAATACTGGCCGAGCAGACGAGGCACTCAAAGAAAAAAATGCCTGCTGATGGGTCAAGACTGCTTTTTTGTCGATTTCCCCGCGATCCCTCTTTTGAAATCCCCAAGTTTCCCGGCAGCGATCGGCTCCGGCTTCACATACCGAACTCTAGTTTATGAGTATTATTACTTACTTGAATTCCCCTTCGCCGTCGGCATCCACCCCTCTCTATATTAAGATTATTAAATAAATATTAAATTAGTTTAAGTAACATAAAAAAATTTAATTTTTGTTATTAAACATTATGATGTTAGTTTATATTGTCAAGGTGGACAGCTTCCCCTATTCTTATAGGATAGGAAGCTTTACACTGCATTACTAAAGAATGTGGGCCTCCCCGTCCAAATTTTTAGATTTCTCAAAGATTTGTAACGGTAATTTCGCTCATCCTCAAAGGAGATTCAAAAATGTCAATTGCCGTGGGAATGATTGAGACAAAAGGTTTTCCCGCTGTTGTGGAAGCTGCCGATGCTATGGTCAAAGCTGCCCGCGTTACCCTCGTGGGCTATGAAAAAATCGGCAGCGCCCGCGTTACCGTAATTGTGCGCGGCAACGTGTCGGAAGTCCAAGCCTCAGTCGCAGCAGGAGTGGAATCCGTCAAGCGGGTGAACGGCGGAGAAGTCGTCTCTACCCACATCATCGCTCGCCCCCACGAAAACCTAGAATACGTTCTGCCGATTCGATATACAGAAGCAGTAGAACAGTTCCGAGGCTACTAAGTTCTTAGCGCACAACAATTTCGTTAAACGAAAATTTGTGCGATCGTCAAAAATTAACTGTTTAGTTCCCCCAATATTCAATCAGGAGTAAAACCAATGGCAATTGCAGTTGGCATGATCGAAACCCTAGGCTTCCCCGCAGTTGTAGAAGCCGCTGACGCGATGGTCAAAGCAGCCCGCGTCACCTTGGTAGGCTACGAAAAAATCGGTAGCGCTCGGGTTACGGTCATTGTAAGAGGAGATGTCTCGGAAGTGCAAGCTTCTGTCGCAGCCGGAGTAGAGTCAGTGAAGCGCGTTAACGGCGGACAAGTGATGTCCACCCACATTATCGCCCGCCCTCACGAAAACTTAGAGTACGTGCTGCCGATTCGCTACACCGAAGCTGTAGAACAGTTCCGCGAAGGCGTCAGCGGCATTCGCCCCCTCAACAGATCTTAAGACAGGCGATTCCCTACGGGATAGCTTCGCTTCACGGCTGTTAGGGGCGTTTGGTAATTAAAAATTAAAAATTAAAAATGGCGCTGTTTTTGATTTAGCATTTTTAATTTTTAATTGAGGTGGGTATGGGATATTGGTTATTAGTCATCAGTCATCAGTCATGAGTGATTAGTTACTAGACGAAGCTCTAAAAGGCGGACAGCGGACTGAGGAAAGCTAATTAAAAAAAGACAAGTGACAGTGTAAAAATGACAATTACCAATTACCTATTACCTATTACCTAAAATGCAAATGGCCAAAGTTCTCGGCACAGTTGTCAGTACCCAAAAAGAGCCGACGCTGAGAGGATCGAAATTTCTACTGCTGCAATTCATCGATGAGGAAGGTTCCCCAGTTCCCGGATATGAGGTAGCCGCTGACTGTGTGGGCGCTGGTATCGATGAATGGGTTTTAGTGACCCGAGGCAGCGCAGCCCGGATCGCGCCCGGAAGCGAAAACCGTCCGATCGATGCTCTGGTAGTAGGCATTATAGATACTGTCAATGTAGAAAACCGCCTCATTTACAGTAAAAAAGACGACCCATACGGCTAGTTGACAGTTGACAGTTGACAGTTGACAGTTGACAGTTGGCAGTGAAAAGTGAACAGCTAACAGCTAACAGTGAACAGTTGACAGTTGACAGTGAATAACTAACAACTAACAACTAACAACTAACAAAAAGATTTTTCAGTTTAGGAGAACTTAATTTATGGCAGTCCGCAACGTTGCGGCTCCCCCGACGCCTTGGTCGAAAAACTTGGCTGAGCCCAAAATTCACGATACCGCCTTCGTACATTCCTTTTCTAACATTATTGGGGATGTGCATATCGGTTCTAATGTGATGATTGCCCCCGGGACATCTATCCGCGCCGATGAAGGCACTCCTTTTTATATCGGAGAAGGAAGCAACATTCAAGACGGAGTAGTGATTCACGGCCTAGAAAAAGGCCGAGTCACAGGAGACGACGGCAACTCCTATTCTGTGTGGGTGGGGAAAAATACTTCCCTCACCCACATGAGTTTAATTCACGGCCCTGCCTACGTGGGCGAGGGGTGCTTTATCGGCTTTCGCTCTACGGTGTTCAATGCCAGAGTGGGCAACGGCTGCATTGTGATGATGCACGTACTAATTAAAGATGTGGAGATTCCCCCCGGTAAGTACGTACCTTCGGGAGCCATCATCACTAATCAGAAGCAAGCCGATCGCTTGCCTGACGTTCAAGATTCTGACGTTCAATTTGCGACCCATGTCATCGGCATCAATGACGCTCTGAGAACGGGTTATCGCTGCGCTGAGAACATCGCCTGTCTAGCACCAATTCGCAACGAGAAAAATACAAACCCAGATATGACTCAAACCAAATATTCTACTCATGCCGGCACCCAATTGAGTTCAACTCTTGCCGATAGCATCCGCAATTTACTAGCCCAAGGATACAGCGTGGGAGCTGAACACGCCGACGCGCGTCGCTTCCGTACCGGTTCTTGGCGCACTTGCGGCCCGATTTCCTCAACCCGCGACTCTGAAGTAATCGCGGCTTTGTCAGCTTGCATGGCTGAACACCAAGGAGAATACGTCCGCTTGATCGGGATTGACACCAAAGCCAAGCGCCGCGTACTAGAAGAAATCGTCCAAAGACCGGGAGACAACGGCTCTAACGGTTCTAACGGTGCGAAAACTCACCAATCTAACGGTAAAGTTGCACAACAAGCTTCATACCACAATAGCGGTTCCGTGTCAAACGGAAAATTGAGTGCCGAAACAGTGGCTCAGGTTCGCAGCTTGCTAGCTCAAGGCTACAAGGTGGGGACGGAACACGCCGACGCGCGCCGCTTCCGCACCAGTTCTTGGCAAAGCGGGGCTTCGCTGCAAGTGAGAAACGAATCTGAGGCGATCGCTGCTTTGGAAGCTGTGATGAATCAGTACCCGGGCGAATACGTGCGCTTGATCGGGATTGACCCGAAAGCTAAGCGACGCATAGTTGAAGAAATTATTCAGCGTCCCGACGGCCCAGTTGCTCAATCGGCTAAGCCTGCAGCAACATCGGGATACAAAGCAGCTTCGACTGGTTCTGCCAGCAGCGGAAGTTTGACCGGCAAGACGATCGACCAAATCCGCAACCTGCTTTCCCAAGGCTACAAAATTGGCACGGAACACGCCGACGCGCGCCGTTTCCGCACCGGTTCTTGGAGCAGTTGCGCCCCGATCTCATCCAACCGCGAATCCGAAGTGATTTCCGCCCTCGAAAGCTGTCTCAAAGAACACAGCGGCGAGTACGTCCGCTTGCTGGGCATCGACTCCAAGGCCAAGCGCCGGGTGCTCGAAGAGATTATCCAGCGTCCTTAATTTGCCTAGTAATTAGCTTGTTTCTCCCGTTAAGCCCTCGCACAGGTGTCCACGGGAGAAATCCAAGCGGATTGAAGTTGGATTTGAGATAGTTAAATAGTTCGATCGATAACTATTGCTCAGAAGTAGGCATTTTATCTATCAATTAATGCCGTAATGTCGTACCAGGTGGAGCAACATCAAATAAAAAGCAGTAGCGAGTGGTTTGGTTACTGCGAGGTAGCCTGTTTCGCGTCCAAGAACTTGTTCAACACCGCTCAATACTCAAATCGTCAAAGTTTCATATATGGTCACGGAACGCTCACCCAAGCGGCTATGGATAAGCTCTTCAAATCAGATATCAATTACAAATCGCTTCCTGCAAAAGTCAGTCAGCTTGTCCTGAAGCAGGTAGCTGATAGTTGGCAATCCTATTTCAAGGCTTTGTCTGCTTGGAAACTTGATTCGTCTAGGTTTACAGGCAAGCCTAAAATGCCTGGTTACATTGATTCTGACGGTAGAAATTTGATTAAATTCAATAACCAAGCGATCGGTAAAACTGCGTTAAAAAAAGGTTTTATTGCTCCATCCATGTCGCCCATTTTCATTCCCGTCAAACCTGGTTTAACACGGGCTGATATAATCGAGGTGAGGTTAGTTCCAAAAGTAGGGTGCTATGTAGTAGAAGTCGTTTATGACAATGGGGTGGATGATTGGAAGCTGGTTAATAGAGGGTTATCCGCAACAATTGATATTGGAATTGACAATCTAGCTACAATTGTTTTTTCAGATCCGACGATTCAACCTATAGCTGTCAATGGCAAACCTTTGAAGGCCCAGAATCAATGGTTTAACAAAGAAGTTGCGAGATTGCGTTCAGCTATTGGTTTGGGGAGTTCTAGAAAAATTCAAAACATCATCAAAAATCGTAATAACTTCGTGCATTCTTACTTGCACCAAGCAACTGCCCAGATTACAGCAGAACTTAATGATATTGGCGTCACTCATGTAGCGATTGGCAAAAATCCTCGGTGGAAAAAGGAGGTAAATATGGGAACTAAAAACAACCAGCAGTTTGTTTTAATTCCTCATGCAAAGTTTATTTCAATGTTGACTCGTAAACTAGAAAAAATTGGCATTACCGTAAAGGAAGGTGAAGAATCTTACACCAGTAAGGCTTCATTTTTAGATTGGGATGAGATCCCAACTTGGCAGCCTGGTAAAACCAACACATTGAGTTTCTCTGGTAAACGTGTAGCAACGAAAAAGTACCGCTCTCAAGATGGAACGGTAATTCATGCCGATGTGAATGGTGCGTTCAATATCGGTCGAAAAGTAATTCCTAACTCCTTCGATTCTCTGGAATTGATTGTAAAGCGGAATAGTGGTTGTGTGGTAGCACATCCCAGACGAGTTAATATCTCGTTCAAAATGACTAAGTTGAAAGACATGAGCGGGTCTGCCCATGTTTGACCATCAAGGTAGTAACTATTTATCGCCACTGCAATTAAGTAGCAACTCTCAGATTTTGATCGGTGGTGATGTAGTTGTGAATGAGGGTGCGGCGATCGCCCCTGGAGCAATCCTACAAGCAGATCCGGGCAGCCGGATATCGATCGCCGCAGGTGCGTGTATCGGCATGGGAGTTATCCTTCACGCCCGTGAAGGTACTCTGGAAATCGCGGCGGGCGTTACTCTGGGTGCAGGGGTGCTGGTGGTAGGTGCGGGAACGATCGGGGAAAATGCCTGTATTGGCGCCGGAACGACCCTCATCAATCCTTGTATCGACCAAATGCAAATTATGCCAGCAGGTTCTCTAATGGGAGATACCAGTCGCCAAGTCGCCGCAGAAGAAGCAACCGCAACAGCGCCAACAGCAGCGCCAACAGCAGCGCCAACATCACCAGAAACCCCCGAAGCCACTACGCCACCAGTCGATCGACCGATCGAGCCGATCGAGCCGCCACAACCGGCCCAAACACCGCCTCAAACTGCGCCGGAGACGGCCCCTGACCCGCCGGAACCTACCGCCGCAGAGCCGCCCCAACCAGGGGAAATCCCAACTATTCTGTACGGTCAAGCTCACATCAATCGGCTGTTGGGGACGCTGTTTCCGCACCGGCAAGCTTTTAATCGACCCGATGAAAATGGCCAAACTTTATCGGGCGGTTCCGGGTAGCCGTCATTTCGGCAAAAGGCAGCTATGCTGAAGGCAGAAAGATCAAATATAAATAGGTAATCTCATATTATTGGTAGCTCAGCAATTTGTAAGGCCTTGCAGCAGCAATCTGTGTCTTGTAGCTCGTGCAGTCTGTCTTCTCATCTGAGAAACTATAAACTATCAACAAATTTTTATTTTGGGAAGTTTCTAAGGGTAAGAGAAGATGGACGGACAAACAGATCGTAACAGTCACGAAGAGCGATCGCAGCGCCAGGAATACTTCAAAGACACTGCTTTGGGTTTGGTATCCACCAAGAGTTTTCCGGCAATTGTGGGCACTGCTGACATGATGCTGAAGTCGGCAGGAGTGATTTTAGTAGGATACGAAAAAATTGGTTCCGGTCACTGTACTGCGATCGTCCGGGGCAGAATTTCCGATGTGCGTTTGGCTGTGGAAGCTGGAGCTCAAACTGCCGAACAGTTCGGGCAGTTTGTTTCTAAGTTGGTGATTGCTAGACCTTTGGCTAATTTGGAAGTGGTTTTGCCCATCGGCTTTCGCCTGACTCAACTGTCGGAAAGCGGCAGTTATTCTCGGCTTAGCCATCAGGCGATCGGTTTGCTCGAAACCCGGGGATTTCCGGCAATGGTCGGTGCTTGCGATGCTATGCTCAAATCCGCAGACGTACACTTGGCAGCTTACGAGAAAATAGGCGCCGGTTTGTGCACGGCAATTATTCGCGGTGCAGTTGCAGATGTAGCAGTAGCCGTAGAGGCCGGGATGTACGAAGCTGAGCGAATTGGCGAGTTGAACGCGGTGATGGTAATTCCGAGGCCTTTGGAAGATTTGGAACAAACTTTACCGCTGGCGAGTTGCTGGATCGAGCAGCGTAAACCTGTGATGATGCCCATGTCGGTTAAGGAAAAGGAACAAGAATTGATCGAACTTCCAGATTTGGAGAAATTGAGGGTTTATGTAGAAGAAGAAATAAATCGCTAATTGGTAATTAGGCAACAAAAGTTGGTAGAGACGTACTGCCGCCAATACTCAGACGCAGTTTGTCAAAAAAATATAGAGTTTACTCGGTGGGAATGCTGGCAACAATTTATACAGAGTAGCGGTCTCAAACTTAATTTGCCGATCGAGCCGATCGCCCCCGCATCAAGAGACACACAGCACCAAGTAAAACTAGACTTTTGAGATCAAGTCGATCGGGTAAACAATCGAACTGACTAATAAGTCAATCCAGCCGATGTGCAGAGCCTTTCAACAGGATTTAACTACTGTTAAAATAAACCAAAAATCCTGTCTAGGGTAGATTGCCGGGAATCATTTAAGAGTTACTCTGACTGCGTGTGGAGGCTCTTTCAACCGATTAACGGCTGTCGAACTCAAAACTGACTGCACAGGAATCAACCCCCAGCATCAAGCAATCCTGAAAGTTGACCTATGAACCTCAAACAATTTTACAAGCGTGGTTTGCACAGCGCTAAGAAAGGAAACTATGAAGCGGCGATCGACGATTTCGATCGCATACTGCAACTCAATCCCGCCGATGCCAAAGCCTACAACAATCGCGGCTTGGTTTACTATTACATGAAAGACTACCAAAAAGCGATCGCCGACCTCAGCCAAGCCCTAGATATCAATCCTAATTTCTTCGAGGCTTACTTGAATCGAGGCAATGCTTGGCGTCATCTCGGAGAACACGAAAAAGCCATTGACGATCTAAACTGTGCTTTAGCAAATAAGCCTAACAGCCACGCTATCTACAACAACCGGGGACTTGTACTTGCTAATTTAGGAAATTACGAAGAAGCAATAGAAGACTACAATCGAGCTCTCTCTCTCAATTCCCACAATTATAAAACCTATTACAACCGGGGGCGCGCTTACTACCTTTTGGGAGAAAAAGAGGCAGCAACGGAAAACTTTAACGAAACGCTGCGGTTGAATCCCAAATATATCAAAGCTTACATAAATCGAGGTCTCTGTTACCACCAATTAGGAGACAATACGCAGGCGCTGGCAGATTACAACACAGCACTCGCGATCGATCCACAAAATGTTTATGCCTATTATAACAGAGGTTGCGTTCGCTATAAATTAAAACAAATGCAGCTTGCAATTGAAGACTTTGACAAATCAGTGGAACTAGATCCGAACTATGTTAAAGCTTATCTGAACCGGGGTTTAGCGCTGTATAAACTGGGAGATGTCACGGCAGCAAATAAGGATTTTTACCATGTAATGTGCATTAATGCGGAAGCTTATTTATACTACCAAGCCCAGCGTTGTACGCCTGATATTAATTCATACTTCAAGGAAGCGCCACAGGTAGAACTTAATAATGCTGCCGAATACTACAACACAACATTAAATACGATGTCAACTTCCTTAAGTTCCGCAGCATTAAACGCGGTCTGGAATCAAGAAGATTTGGAGAACCGAGACTCGATTATCTGTGAAGGTGAATTTATTAATGATTGATTTAGTCAGTAATCAAGGATCTTCGGTACTTAGTCGGCTAAAATGTTACAATAATATCCGATTGTAGCACACTAAGTACCGAAGCTCCATAAACATTAACTGAAACTAAAGGATTGCTATATCATTCTGATTGTTGATTATGCGTCTCTGGCCAACTGTTTGAGAACTTGTAACCCTACATTCATTGCTATGCCTCATTTGTAGCATTTTTATCTTTTCACACTTTTATTTTAATACTCCGAGAGTGACAGAAAAGAGGTAAGGTTGGGTAACGCCCTTCAAGATTTTAAATTCAACCGTTCTCCGGCAATGGGAACTTCAATTTCCGTTTAACACTTGAACAATTGAATCAGTAAGTTCCTGAAAGCTTGCTCTCCCAAGCCGCGGGACAGCAGCAAGGGCTAGGTTCTCTTCTATATGTTTTGGCGCTTTCATCCCTACAAGGGCACTCAGGAGGCCAGGGGCGCTGCGGGTATATTGGAGCGCCCGCTGGCAGTCTGTTCGCAAACGATCGCCAAAGGCAGAAGCAATCTTTTCTGGGATCTGACCGATAACCTGCGCTTCACAGATCGACCTACTGGCGATCGCCCAAATGCCTAAGCGATCGGCAGCTTCCAATACTGAAACTTGTTCTCCTTCGATTGTTTGAGTTGGAGTTAGCACCGCTTCCGGCATCCCCATATTCAAAGGAAGCTGGATAAACCGAAACCCATCCTCTTTGTTCCCAGCTACTTCCCCAGCAATGGACTTCGCACGCGCCAGATCGATATGGTACCTTTCAGTTGGAGGTACGCGAAAAGCATTCCAAGTTGCCACACCGTAATTAGCAATTTTTCCAGCTAAAACCGCACCTTCAAGTACCTCAAAAACCTCTCGCAACCGATTGTAAAAAGTATCGGGTTCAACTTGAGAAAGTAGCTTTTCTGGATTGTGAAGATAGTAGACATCGATTGTCTCAATGCCGAGGTTGGCGAGGCTCCAATTAAGCTGATCTTGAATGTATTCTGGGTGGATGCAGTAACGCTCCTGGGCCAAATCTGCCATGCTGACATTAGAGTTGTTTGGCTCGACGTACTGCTGATAAAACCAGTCTACATGGTTGGGAGTTGGATGCGGAACAACGCCGCCTTTCGTACAGATAATTAGTTCATCTCTTGAAGCCTCTCCCGATTCCAGGAGACGGCGGATAGCCTTGCTGACACTCCGCTCTCCGTACTGGTAGCGGTAGTTAATTGCTGAGTCAATTACGTTGGCACCCCGCCGAACCGATTCAACTACAGCGGACGCCACAAGAGTGTCAGTATACTCATCTGGTTCGCCAAGGTAAGTGCCAATTCCAATCGAGCTGGCAACGAGCGAACCAGCTTCTCGGAAGTGATCGGCTGCACAGTTTTTTTTGTGCCGTTCCCTGTAACGCCGCGTTCCTTCTGCGGTAGCTCTGCCTGCGATCGCATTACTATTTTCTAAGCTAACACTCATTAAGTTTAAGCCCTCCTTCATTGAAAATTATCCTAAAATACAGCGAAGTAGAAACGCGATCGCTCGCGCCTCTACATTTTTAGACCAGATGTTTGGGAGCCTCTATTAACTGGCGATCGACCAGATAGGAAAAATAAGTCCGAAACAAACTCGCATCCGCTTGCGGGCAGATAATATTTGTTCCAGAAAGCCCCTTCAACGCATTCTGGCAATCGAATTTCAGCGTCGCCGATTTAGGCATTTCTGCGTCCGAAACTTTTTCGGAGAAAAGACCGACAAGCGGATACAACGCATTTTCTGGAGAATATCCAGCGCGATTGATTACTTCTGCTTGCCAAGCCTCAGACGAAACTGGTTTGATTGGATAACCCATTGAGGAAATCCAGCCTAGCAATTCACTCATCTGAAAAGACTGAGGGTTGACTAAGTGAAAAGTCTTTCCGAGCAATTTTTTTTGGCTCGAAAGATGAACGATCGCTCGGCTCACATAGTCAACAGGCGCTACATTCATCAGCTTATCGTCATCGGGCGCACATCCAAGTTGCACGCAACCAGCGATTAACCTGTACAGTAAGTCACTGGGATTGCAGGCCCCTGTTTGGCTGTCCCCAGAAATGCGGCCGGGCCTGTAAATGCTAACAGGAATGCCGCGATCGCGCGCCACCTCTACTAACTTTTCTGCCACCCATTTAGTCTGAGTGTAAGCGCCTTTGAGACCCTCTCCCGCAGTGAGTTCATCCTCCTCTCGCACCACCTTAATTCCAGATTCTCCCATTGCCGAGAACACGGAAATCGTAGAAATTAAATGGACTGGTTTTAGCTTACTTTGACTCGCCAATCTCAGAACTTCCTGCGTCCCCAAAACGTTAGCGGGTTTGAGAACCGAGTAGGGATAAGTAAACTTGACAAACGCGCCATTGTGGTAAATGACATCAATTTTACTGGCTAAAACTCGGAACTGCTCGTCGGAAAGCCCCAAAAGTGGTTGAGACAAATCTCCAGCAATTGGGATAATGCGATCGCTGCTGCTTTCATCCCAAATTAAATAGGATTCGAGGCTGCTTTGAATCCGCTTTTTGGCTGATTCTGAATCGGCAGAACGGACTAGGCAATAAATTTCTGCTTGAGTTTGTTGCAAGAGGTCGCGGAGTAAAAAGGCTCCCAAAAAGCCCGTCGCCCCTGTTAAGAGAATGCAAGCTGGTTCAGTTTTTGCCTCGCTCAATGGAGTTGCAGGGCGAATTGCCGGATCTAAAACAACTTCAGCGTTAATATCGAAACTTGCAGTGCGATCGCCCGCAGAATCCGCCCCATCCTTCACCTCAATATTCTTTGCTAAAGCAGCGATGGTAGGCGCTTCAAAGAAACGGCGCAAGGGCAATTCCTTTTGGAAAGAATCTCTTACCTTTGCTAGCAACTGAGTAATCAGTAATGAATGTCCCCCCAAATCAAAGAAATTGTCATAAATTCCCACTTTTTCCACCCCTAGCAGCTCAGCCCAAATCTCAGCCAGCATTTTCTCAATGGGAGTGCTAGGAGCGACAAAAGTATCTGCTAAATCGGCTCTGGCCGCCTCCGGCGCTGGCAGCGCCCGCCGGTCTATTTTTCCATTAGCCGTGAGGGGCAATCCTTTCAGTACGACAAAAGCAGAAGGAACCATGTAGTCGGGCAGTTTTTCTTTTAAAAATGACCGCAACTCGTTAATAGCGATCGCTGATTCCCTCGCGGGTACAACATAACCCACTAAGCGCTGATTCCCAGGTTCATTTTCCAGTAGCAAAACTACTGCTTCGCGCACAGCGGAATGTTGAGATAGCGCTGCTTCTATTTCCCCCAATTCAACGCGGAACCCTCGCAGTTTAACTTGGCTATCGATCCGCCCTAAAAACTCAATATTTCCATCCGGCAAATACCGAGCCAAATCTCCGGTTTTATACAGACGCGCTCCTGGTTCGGCGTCGAAGGGGTTGAGGATGAATTTTTCTTCTGTTAATTGGGGTTTGTTTAGATAGCCGCGAGCTAAAGAAGCACCGCCGATGTATAACTCGCCGCACACGCCAATGGCAACTGGCTGCAAGTGCGAATCAAGTAAATAAATCTGCGCGTTATTGATAGGGCGACCGAGAGGAACTGTCTCAGAAATGCAATTTTCTCGGTCTTTGATGGGATAAGCCAGCACGCCTACGGTTGCTTCTGTTGGCCCGTAATGGTTGAAGACTGAACAGTCTGGGGCGTATTTCTCAATAGTTTCGAGCAAATTCCAACTTAAGGCTTCGCCGCCAAGGATTAATCGCTTTTTCGGCAAAACCTGGGCTGGATTAGAAGCGGTTAATAAAGCTTTTAGGTGGGAGGGAACGATTTTGAGACAGTCAATGGAATGCTGCTGAAAGTAAGCAGCGATCGCCTCTGGATCGGTGGCTCGTTCCTGGGAAATTATGTGTAGGCTTCCTCCCGTACATAAAGCTGGAAAAATTACTGTATTTCCTAAGTCTGCTGCTAAGGTAGAAACGGTTGCGAAACTGCCACCTGATGGCAGGTTTAGCTGTTCCTGAATGCTGTAAAGGTAATTGACGAGCGATCGGTGTTCAATTGCCACTCCCTTTGGCGTGCCAGTGGAACCGGAAGTATAAATGACATAAGCTAAATTTTCAGGAGAGAGAGGAGGAGAGGGAGAGGGGGATACAGAGGGAATTTCTGCGTCTAAGCAAAGGATTTTTGCCTGAGTTTTTGGCAATTTTTCGATTAGCTGTTGTTGCGTTAATAGCACTGCCACTCCGGCATCCTGCAACATCAAGGCGAGGCGCTCTTTTGGCATGGCCGGATCGAGTGGCAAGTACGCGCCGCCTGCTTTGAGAATGCCGATCAGTCCGGCGATCGCATCCACAGATCGCTCAGCACAAATTCCGACTAATCCTTCGGATTTAACTCCTAATTGTTGTAGGTAATCAGCGATTTGGTTGGCGCGGGCGTTGAGTTCCCGGTAGGTGAGTTGCTGATTTTCACAGATAACCGCAAGGCGATCGGGTACGCGCTCCACTTGTTGCTCAAATAGCTGGTGAATGCACTTGTTTTTTGGGTAATCTTTCTGTGTTTGGTTGAACTCAACTAAGACTTGGTGGCGGGCGATCTCGCTCAGAATTTCCAACTCGCCGAGAGCGGTTTCTGGGTGATTAGCTGCACTTTTTATTAAGGTGTAGAATTGCTCTGCTAAACATTTGATCGCTTGTTCCCCTATCAATGCCGGATCGTAGTGAAACTCAGCGATGAGAGCATCCTCTCGGCGCACGCAGGAAAGTTTAACTTTGAAGCGATCGCCGCAGATATATTGCTGGTAAATTGAAAAATATACGCCAGCCGCCGCATACTTTTCTAGTTGTTCCTCAAACTCAAAACAAAATGGAAATCCAGCCGATCCGTTTATATCTTCCCGGTTGAAATATTCCTGCCATTTATAAGCATCGCTTTGGGATTGCTGAATTTCCTGCCATAATTCTTGAAAGGTAAAATTTTCTTGCAGTTGGCTGCGAAGCGGTAAAAACTTGGCAAATAGACCGAGTGCTGGCTCTAATTCTTCATATTTGCGGTTGTCGAAGGCGGTGCCAATAATGATTTCTGCCTTGCCCAACCGCCGCCAGAGCAACGTTTTCCAGCAAGCTAGAAAGAAAGCAGATATTGAGGTATCGTAGCGGCGGGCGATCGCTTCTATTTCTTCTAGTAAACTCAGTTCTATTTTAACCCCAAAAAAATTCGGTTCAAATGGATCGGAGGCGCTGAGTTTTTTATTTTCAAAAGGCAATCTTAAACTCGCTAGCGCCGAGTAATCCCGATCGGTCCAATATTGTTTGCCCTCTGCCGCCTCTTCATCCTCAATCAATTCATTCTGCCATTCCGAATATTGGACATATTGCACCACTTCGTCGGCCAGTTCCTCACCTTGCAAGCAAGCTGCATAAGACTGGCTAATTTCTCGAATTAGATTTTTGACGGTGCGGGAATCGGCGCACAGGGAAGGCAGGCTGACAAGCAAAATGTGCCTGTTTGCTGATAGAGAAATTAAGGATAAGCGCCAAATTGGATTTTGATCTAAGTTGAAAGATGAGCGCTTTTCGTTTTGAAAAATTTCAGGGATTTTAGCCGCTTGTTCTGGCGGGGTCAAGCATTCGAGATTAACGATCTGCCAGGAAATTAAGCTGCGATCGCCGATGACTTGAATCGGAAATTTAATCCCAGAACGTCGCTGAAAGCTCGTCCGCAGAATTTCGTGGCGATCGCTGACTTTTTGCAGCGCTTCTTTTAAGGCATTTGCTTGGAGATTGCCCTCGATCGAAATCGCACATTGAGCGCGATAAGCGGGACTATCTTGTTGCAACAGCCACAGATATTTTTGTTGAGGAGAAAGCCGAAATCCATTAATTGTTTGCATTGGTTATATTGCTTTATGTTTTAGGATCGCCAGGGACTTAAGTCCAAAGCTTATAGCTCAAGTCGGTTAAAACTCACATCTTGTACCATTGTCAAGAACAGGCAAGATGCCTGTTCCACAATAAAATTTCTCTCTTGTGGAACAGGCATCTTGCCTGTTCCTAAACAAGTAATTGAGAATGGTGCAACATCTCAGTTAAAACAGACTATGGGAAAGGCGTTGAAGTGGCTAATACTGGAATTCTAACTTCCTAGCAGAGTCGGATAAAGCCGAATTTGGCGGGATACAAATCAGCTTTTAAATCTCTGCCTCACCGATCATTTCGCCCATCGCTACCACAATTTTGCGCGGCCCGACAAATGGATTGCGACTGTGAGCAGCCAACATATTATCTAACATTAATATGTCGCCAGCTTGCCAAGGGAAACTAACGGTTGCCTGCTGATAGACGGCCTGAATTTCTGCCATTACCGAGTCTTCAATGGGAGTGCCGTCGCCGTAATAAACATTGCGAGGCAGGTTTCCTTCTCCAAAGACAGATAATAAGGAGTTGCGGACGGCGGGATCTAAGCAGGAAATGTGGTGCAAAGGAAGTTGGTTAAAAAATACCATCTCTCCAGTTTTTGGGTGCTGGGCGATCGCCGGCCTCCGCTTGCGAGTTCTGAGCTTATTTCCCTCTTTCCACTCAAATTCTATGCCTGCTTGACGGCAATATTGTTCCACCTCAGTTTTATGCGCCGTTTTGAAAAATTCTTGCCAGCTTACATCGAGTCCGTCGGTGTAATTGCGGACGTACATCAGTTGCTTTTGGGCGAATTTTTCTCGGAGTTTGGGGTCGAGCAATTGGTAAACTTTCCGGCAATCAACGATCGGGGTTTCGCCGCCTGACTGCGCGGGTTGAACGCAGAAAAACCAGATTTTCATTGGCCAGCGGTGCAGGTGCGAACTTTCGTTGTGAAAGAAGATGGTTTGGTCGGCGGGATAAGGGGTCGAACCGTAAACTTTTCCGCCGATTCCTTCGCGCGGCAAATCTCCGTACTCGCCGAACAGTTGCGGACAAATCCCCAAGGCAAACTCCTCGAAAGTAGAAACTAAGGGTTTGGTGAAGCCTCGAAACAAAATTGCACCGTGTTGCTGCAATTTTGTCTCGATCGATGTTCGGTTGTTTTTCGCCCAATCAATGAGATCGACATCGCTGGCAGCGGGTTTAACGACTAGGGGCAATAGTTCTCCAGGCTGGAGAAATTCGGTTTTGATCAACTCGCCTTCTGGCAGAGTGACTACTTTCGGTTTAACACTCTTAAACTTGCTAAAATTCAGCTTTTGGCGCTTGACTTCTTGCATTGCTTGTTGTTCTTTTTCCGCTTTTGTGAGAATTTCTAAGTTATTTAACCGAGTCTCGGGCTCCGCCACAATGCTGTTGAGTAAGGTTTCAAAACCACCGGACATTTGCTCGATGGCGGCGGCATCGAAAAGGTCGGTGTTGTACTTCCAAGTGCCTGCAATTCCTTGCTCGGTTTCTCCCACGAAGAGAACTAAATCAAATTTCGCAATTTTGCTGTCAATTTCTAAGGGTGTCAAAGTTAACCCGCCTAGCTCTAAAGCAGGCATGGGCATATTTTGCATGACGAATAAGACTTGAAAGAGCGGTGTTTGATTCAGGCTGCGCTCGGGCCGCAATTCCTCGACCAATTTGTCGAAGGGTAAATCTTGGTGAGCGTAGGCTTTTAAGGTGACTTCGCGCACGCGATCGAGCAATTCAATGAAAGTAGGATTGCCACTGAGATCGCCGCGCAAAAGCAAGATATTGACAAAGAAACCAATCAGAGCTTCTGTTTCCAATTGGGTGCGGTTGGCGAGGTCGGTGCCGACCACCATGTCATCCTGATTTGTCGATCGATATAGCAGCGTTTCAAGAGCAGCTAGCAACGTCATAAATAGGGTGACATTTTGTTGGCGACTCAGCTTGTTGAGCGCTGCCGAAAGGCTTGGGGAAAGCTGGAAAGGTTGAAGGGCAGCGCGATAGGTAGAAACAGCGGCGCGCGGTTGTTTGGCAGGCAGTTGCAGCACTGGTAAGGGATTGCCTAAGTGTTGCTTCCAATAGGCAAGTTTTTCTTCTAAAACTTCCCCTGAGAGCCAGTTTCGCTGCCACACGGCATAATCGGCGTATTGGATTGAAAGTTCGGGAAGTGGGGAGGGTTTGCCAGTGCAAAAAGCTTCGTAGAGCGTTGCCATTTCCCGCACGAGTACCCCAAGAGACCAGCCATCTGCAACGATGTGATGGATGGTTAGCAATAAGATAAATTCTGTGTCGCCTAACTGTAGCAAAGTGACTCGCATTAATGGCCAGTTTGCTAAGTCAAAAGGTTGTTGCGCTTCCTCGGCGGCGAGTCGCATAGCTTCTGCTTCTCGCTGAGATTGAGGAAAGTGCTGCAAATCTATAACTGAGAGGGCGAAAGTAGGTTCGGGAATTATCAACTGAATGGGCCGCCCTTCCACCGCGCCAAAAGTTGTCCGTAAGGCTTCGTGGCGATTGATAACTGCTTGGAAACTGCGCTCTAATGCTGTCATGTCGATCGCCCCTTTCAAGCGCACGGCTGCGGGGATATTGTAAGCTGGATCGCCCGGTTGCAATCGATCGAGAAACCAGAGGCGCTGTTGTGCGAAAGAAAGGGGCAATTCTGGGCCTCGCGGTGCGCGATCGATGGGGGGTGCTTCCTGTTTTTGCTCGCTGCTGATTTGGTCCATGCGCGAGCTCAAACTTGCCACTGTTGGCGATTCAAATAAGACGCGCAGGGGCAATTCAATTTTAAACGCTTCCCGCAAACGCGCGATCGCTTGAGTGGCTAATAGCGAATGCCCTCCCAATTCAAAGAAGTTATCGTGAATTCCCACTCGCTCTAAACCGAGAACTTCAGCCCAAATTTCTGCTATTAATTGCTCGTCGGGAGTTCGAGGCACGGCCAAATTGCTCTCGAATTCCGCTGTGTTTGTGTCAGGTGCTCTTAGCGATCGCCGATCGATTTTTCCGTTAGGCGTTAAAGGCATCGCTTCCAACAGCACGAACGCTGACGGCACCATGTACTGCGGCAGTTTTTGTTTGAGAAAGACGCGCAAGTGATTAATAAATTCTGAATGCGTAGGAGCAGTGTCCCCGTGTCCGGCCCGGAGTTCTGAGTTAGCAACGATATAAGCTACTAAACGCTTGTCGCCCGGATTGTCCTCTCGAACCAGTGCGATCGCTTCTCGCACGGCTGGGTATTGGCTGAGTACCGCTTCAATTTCGCCTAATTCGATGCGAAATCCGCGAACTTTCACCTGGTGGTCGCTTCGTCCCATAAATTCAATGTTTCCATCTGGGAGATAGCGAGCTAAGTCCCCGGTTTTATAGAGGCGTTCTGAAAGAATAAACGATGAAGGATGAAGGATGAATGAAGCATGAATTGGGTCCTCTGCAAAGGGGTTAGGAGTAAACTTCTCTGCTGTCAGTTCCGGTCGGTTTAGGTAGCCTCTAGATAAGCCGGCACCGCCGATGTGCAGTTCGCCAAATACGCCAACGGGAACCGGCATTAAATAGCTGTCTAAGATGAAAATTTGAGTGTTAGCAATCGGGCGACCGATGGAAACTGATTCATCTTTGCGATCGACCTGATAGAGAGTAGACCAGATAGTGGTTTCTGTAGGGCCGTATAAATTCCACACAGCAGCGCCGCGCAAAAGCAACTGATTTGCTAGTTGTCGCGGTAAAGCTTCTCCCCCGCACAGTATTTTTAATTGATGGTTTCCCTGCCATCCTGCTGCTAAAAGCATTTTCCAACTGGCTGGAGTAGCTTGCATGACTGTCGCCCCAGAATTTGTTAATGTTTCTAAAAGCTTTTCCCCGTTAGATGCCACTTCTCGGCTGGCTACAACAACGCGAGAACCTGTTGTAATAGGCAGGAACAGTTCCAGCGCTGCAATGTCAAAAGATAAGGATGTTACTGCTAGCCAAACATCTCGGTTTGCGATCGCGAGTTGTTGGCGCATAGAATTCAAGAAGTTAACGGCAGATGCGTGGGAAATTTGCACTCCTTTGGGTTTACCTGTTGAGCCTGAAGTATAGATGACATAGGCTAAATTGGAGGAATTTTGTAAACCCACGACTGGCCCGCCGCAGCTCGATATGCCTTCCCAATCTGCATCCAGAAACACGAGGGAGGCGCTATTTTTGGGCAGGCTTTCTAATAGCTTTTTCTGAGTGAGTAACACTGAAATTTTCGCGTCTTCCAGCATGAATCCCAGGCGCTCTGGTGGATAGGCTGGATCGAGGGGAACATAAGCGCCACCGGCTTTGAGAATGCCGAGAAGCCCTACCATCATTTCTAGGGAACGATCGACATAAATTCCCACCAAAACTTCTGGGTTGACACCGATTTTTTGCAAGTAACTTGCGAGATTATTTGCTTTTTTGTTCAGTTCCCGGTAAGTCAGATATTCATTTTGAAAGACGACAGCGATCGCATCCGGCGTCCGCTCTGCCTGCGCTTCAAATAATTCGTTTACGCACTGATTTTTCGGAATTTCCGATTGAGTATTGTTCCACTCAAACAGCAGTTGCTGCTGTTCAGGTTTCGTCAAGATTGGCAAATTTGAAATGGGCTGTTCGGGATTGGTAGCTATACTTTCTAGTAAGGTTATAAAATGTCCGGCTATCCGCCGTGCAGTGCTAGCATCAAACAAATCTTGGCTATACTCAAGCGTTGCATTAATGCCCTCTAATCCTTCCTCCAGGTCAAGCGCTAAATCAAATCTCGCCGTTTTCTGTTCTATTTCTAAATTGCTCAACGTCACTCCTGGCAATTTTATCTGCGGCGTCCGAACATTTCGCAGAGAAAACAATACTTGAAATAGCGGGTTATGACTTAAATCTCGTTCGTGCTGTACGATTTCTACCAGTTTCTCGAAGGGTAGATCCTGGTGGTTATACGCGCCGAGAGCTACTTCTCGCACGCGGCCCAATAACTCTTTAAAAGTCGGGTTGCTCGACAGATTGGTGCGGAAAACTAAGGTGTTAGCAAATAAGCCAATTACTTCCTCGATTTCGCGTCGGTTGCGGTTAGCAATGGGGGAGCCGACTAAAATATCTTCTTGCCCGGTGTAGCGATAGAGCAACGTTTTAAACGCTGCCAATAGGGTCATAAATAAAGTAGCTTTTTCCCGCTGGCTTAATTGGGCGATTTCCTCTGCGATTGCCTTGGGAATGGTGAATTTATGCACGGCACCTCGGAAGGTTTGTACTGCCGAGCGGGGGCGATCGGTTGGCAAATTTAATACAGGGAGATTGCCTCCGAGCTGTTTTTTCCAGTAAGCAGCCTGCGTCTCTAAAACTTCTCCCTGCAACCACTGGCGCTGCCAAGTTGCAAAGTCTGCGTACTGTACCGACAGTTCGGGAAGGGGAGAAGGTTTGCCAGTGGAAAAGGCTTGATAAAACGTGGCGAGTTCCTGGATAAATATTCCCATTGACCAGGCATCGGAAATGATGTGGTGCGTACTCAATAGCAGCACCCAGCTTGAATCGCTCAATTGCAGCAATTTGGCACGCAATAAGGGTGCTTGTGACAGGTCGAAAGCAAGCTTTGCTTCTGCGGCGATTAACCGTTCAACTTCGCGATCGCGTGCAGTTTCAGGAAGCGATCGCAAATCTATTTCTAAAATCTTCAATTCCAGATGGGAAGCGATCGCCTGAACGGGTTGCCCGTTTATTGTCTTAAAAGCCGTTCGCAAAACTTCGTGGCGCTTGACAAGTTCGTTGAGACTGCGATCGAGGGCTCTGGCGTCGAGTGTTCCCGTCAAACGCACGCCGGCGAGGATGTGATAGGTAAAGTTGCCTGGAGTTAGTTGCTCAAAAAACCACAACCGCTGTTGAGCAAACGACAGAGGAAAAGTGTTAGACTCTCGACTTTGAGGCAGAATTTTTGCTAGCGAAACGCTTTCTTTTTTCTGGTTGAGTCGCTGCAACAGCAACTCGCGCTTTTGGGGAGAAAGAGTCGCGATGCGTTCGATTAAATCACTCATTTGCTGACAATAGAATTTCAAAGGTGGTACAAGGCCCCGGATTTATGCGTGGAATCAATCCCAAATCTCAAATCTCAAATCCTCAAGAAAGAGCATTTATCCGTGGGGTCAATCTAAAATCTAAAATCTAAAATCTAAAATCGATTGACTCCTTGTTCGGCGAGAATTTCCTGAATTTGTGCTTCTGACAGTTGATCGAGGTCTGCTAACACCTGAGCGAGCATTTCATTGTCTGTTTGTTCGACTTGCTTTTGGGCGATCGCTACAGCAAAATCGGCGACAGTGGCCGACTCAAATAAACGGTGCAAAGGCAACTCGACCTGAAATGCTTGGCGCACTCTGGAAATAACTTGAGTTGCTAATAAGGAATGCCCTCCTAATTCAAAAAAGTTGTCGTAAATGCCGACTTTTTCAAGTTTGAGAACTTCAGCCCAGATAGCGGCTAAAACTTCCTCGATATTTGTGCGAGGCGCGACAAAGTTTCGTGTCAACTCCGGTCGCATTTCATCAGGTGCGGGCAGCGATCGTCGGTCTACTTTTCCGTTAGAAGTTAAAGGCAAACTTTTGAGTATCACAAAAGCAGAAGGCACCATGTACTCCGGCAATTTTGACGTTAAAAAATTGCGAATTTCCTTGTGGGTAGGTGCTTGTTTCTGCTCGGAAACCAAATAAGCCACGAGGCGCTTTTCACCAGGCGCATCTTCCCGCGCCACAACTACAGCCTGCGCGATATCTGGATGTTGCCCCAGCACGGCCTCAATTTCTCCCAATTCAATGCGGAAACCGCGAATTTTTACTTGGCCGTCAATTCGCCCGATAAATTCGATGTTTCCGTCTGGCAAATAGCGAGCCAAGTCGCCGGTTTTGTACAGTCGCGTCTTTGCTTGCGTGTCCAAGGGATTGGGAATAAATTTTTCTGCGGTTAATTCAGGGCGGTTAAGATATCCGCGTCCCAAATTATCACCGCCGATGTACAGTTCACCAGGTACGCCTATCGGCACTGGTTGCAAGTAAGAATCTAAGATATAAATCTGAGTGTTGGCAATCGGAAGACCGAGTGGAACTGTGTCAAAATCGCACCCAGTTTTATCAAATTCCACTTGATAAGTCAGGACACCTACAGTTGTTTCAGTTGGCCCATAGTGATTGAATACTGAGCAACTGGGAGCAAGATTGCGAAGTGTTTTAATTAAGCTCCAGTTGGCTGATTCACCTCCTAAAATAAGCCGTTTAGCAGGCAAAATAGACTTGGGTTGAGAGGAATTTAAAAGAGCAGCAAGGTGCGAGGGAACAATCTTGAGGCAATCGATAGAATGGCGGCGGAAATATTCACCCAGTGCCTCTGGATCGGTGGCGCGTTCTTGGGAGATAATATGCAGGCAACCGCCGAAACAAAGGGCGGGGAAAATCACTGTGTTTCCTAAGTCGGCGGCGAAGGTTGAAACAGTGGCGAAAGTGGCACCTGATGGCAGGTTTAATTTTTCCTCAATAGCGTACAGGTAATTGAGCAGTTGCCGGTGTTCGATCGCGACTCCCTTGGGCGTGCCAGTGGAACCAGAAGTATAGATGACGTAAGCTAAATTGTCAGAAGAGGCGCGAGGCGTGTAAGAGGCAGAAGTAGTGGGAATGTCTGTATCGATGCAAACAATATTTACCTGAGTTTTCGGTAAGCTTTCGATGAGCCGCTTTTGTACGAGCAAAACCTTCACCTGAGCGTCTTCTAGCATTAGCGCTTTACGCTCTATTGGGGTCGTTGGATCGATGGGTAAATAGGCGCCACCTGCTTTTAGTACGCCCAGCATTCCTACGATTGTTTCTAAAGAGCGATCGACGCAAATTCCCACAATTGTTTCGGGCAAAACTCCCAAGTTTTGCAGGTGATGGGCGAGTTGATTGGCGCGATCGTTAAGTTCTCGATAGTTGATTGTTTGGTTGTCAAAAACAACGGCAATATTATCAGGAGTGCGATCGGCTTGTTCTTCAAAAAGGTGGTGAACGCATTTGTCTGTCGGGTAATCTTTCTGGGTTTGGTTGAACTCGACGAGAAGCTGGTGACGATCGCGATCGCTGAGTATGTCTAGCTGACTGATAGCGACTTCTGGATTTTTGACTGTGCTTTCTAAAAGCGCCTGAAAGTGTTCTGACAAGCGCTTTATATCTGCCGCACCAAATAAAGCGGAATCGTAGTGAAATTCAGCGCTTAGGGAATTGCACAGGCGGAGGCAGGAGAGCTTGAGTTTGAATGGCTCTAGGCAGGCATCTTGTCGCACAAGGGAAAATGAAACGTCTGAATTACCATAGTTCTTAGGTTCTCCTTGGAAGTCAAAGCAGACGGGCCAAAAGCTACTGTTTTTTTCGTTTTCTAGGATTTCTTCCCAGCTAAAATATTCTTGCCAGTTGTACATCTCGTTGAGATTAAGCTCAACTTGCTGCCTCGCTTGTGAGAAATTTAACTCGTCTTCCACTGGGCATTGTAGGGGTAAGTATTTGCACAGCAGCCCCAGAGAGTGTTCTAATTCTTCATATTTTCTGCCGTCAATCGCTACGCCGATTATCGGGTTTTGCTCTCTGGTAAGCCGCCAAATGAGAATTTGCCAGCAAGTCAGCAGGAAGGCAGAAATATCGCTTTTGTGTTTTGGAGCGATCGCTTCCAGGCTGTTTAACAAATCCCCCCGAATTTCCACCCTTTCTACTAGCGGCTTAAATTCCGCTTCTGCATTCTTCTTTTCCCAAGGAAGCGTTAATAAATCGAAAGATTCAATGTTCAGCTTTCGCCAGTATTCTTGGCCGATTGCCGTTTCTTCTGATTCGAGTAACTCATTTTGCCACTCAGCAATATCGGCATATTGCATTGGCTCATCGGCTGGTTCTTCTGGACAGACACAGGCTGAGTAGGAAAGACTGAGTTCGCGGGTGAAATTTTTCAGGGTGGCACTATCTGCAATTAAGGCAGAGAAGTTCGCCACCAATAGGTGCTTGTCTTGGGCCAGAGTGACTAAAGAGATATGCCAAAGCGAGCCGCGCTCAAAATCAAAAGGAAGCAGACTTAGTTGCTGAAAAAGCGCTGCGATTTTAGCTTCTTGTTCTTCGGGAGACAAACCGCTCAGATTGTGTTCCGAGATAGGAACTTCACCAGTGCTGGCGATCGCTTGCAGGGGTAGTGTCATCCCAGGCAAGCAGTGAAAGCTAGTCCGCAGGATTTCGTGCCGATTTACGACATTTTGCAGCGCCTTTTTAAGCATCTCTCGATCGAGGTTTCCTGTAATTAAGATTGCACCTCGAACGCGATAAGTCTGTTGGCTTTTATTTTGCTGTAACCCCCACAGGTGTCGTTGTTGTGGAGAAAGTCTAAACCCTTCGATTGTTTCGTTTTGCATTTCTAAAGTTCCTTTAATAAGCCTTATCTTGACAGCTAAACGCTTCTGCCATACCGACAACAACCCGACGCGAACCCGAAAATGGCGTGCGTCCGTGCGCGACTAGCATATTATCTAACAGCAAGACATCTCCTTCTTCCCAAGGGAAAACAATCGTTTCTTGCTGATAGCAGCGACGAATTTCGTCTAATATAAAATCTTCAATGGGCGAGCCATCGCCGTAATAAGCATTGCGGGGTAAATCTTCCTGTTTAAAAGAAGTTAAAAGCTCTTTGCGAACGGCGGGTTCGAGATTAGAAATGTGGAAGAGGTGAGCTTGATTAAACCACACCATTTCCTGCGTTTTTGGGTGTTCCGCGACAGCTTGACATATTTGCCGAGTTCTCAAGCGATCGCCACTTTTCCATTCTAACTCAATTCCCGCTTTTTTGCAATACTCTTCTACCTCAATTTTGCTATCAGTATTGAAGACATTTTGCCAGGGTAAATCTACGCCACCGCCGTAATTTCGCACATACATTACCTTTTTTTGGGCAAACTTTTCTCTAATCTTTGAATCCAGGCTTTCAAACACTTTGCGGCTGTTAGCGATCGGAGTTTCTCCTCCGTGTTCGGCTTTCTTGACGCAGAAAAAAGCGATTTTCAGCGGCCAATTGCGAGAATAAGCCATTTCATTGTGCAACGGGATGAATTGCTCGGCAGGATACTCGGTGGAAGTGTAGATATTTCCGCTCACCTGACTGCGCGGAGTCGAGCGAAAAGAATATTCCAACAAGTCACCAGCAAGAGTTTGAATAAACTGCTCGAAACCGTTCACCCCCCCGACTTCAAAACCTCGAAAAAGTATTCCTCCATGCTTCCATAACTGCGTTTCAATTGATGAGCGATTGTTCAGTGCCCAACCTGCGAGATTTAATTTTTCTCCTGTTGGCTGAACAACTAGAGGTAGAAGGTTTTGGGGCTGGAGGTAGGCGGTTTTGACTAATTCCTCTGAGGACAGGCTGACGGCTTTGCGCCTAACTAATCCTAACTTTTGGGAATTGAAATTCTTTGTTTCTGTATTTGTCATAGTTTTTGGTTGGGTGAGGATTTTATCCCTTTTCCGGTAGCATCGGCATAGTAAAATTCAGTCAACAGTCAACAATCACAGATGGTGCAACCGGAATCCATCTAATTCATCTGCGTTAATCTGTGTTAATCTGCCTGTATCTGCGGTCAAAAAAAGAGAAATTCTTCACCGCCGATAACAAGGGATTGACGCTGATTAACGCAGATGTCGAGAAGAGAGATAGGAATAATTCGATGCTAACAGATTTGATATGAGCCATCATTTTCAACTTTTCATAACTTTGCGTTTAGCCATTTTAAATTTTTGAATTCCCGAAAGATGAATTTGTTTTTCCTGCTCAATTTGGTGCTGCCTTTCTGCTTCGGCAAGAATTTCTGCCAACTCGTCGAGCCTGATATCTGGCTGGATAACTACCTGGTTGAGAACGGTTTGAAAACCTCTCACGATTCGGGCAACAGTCGCAGCCTCAAATAAGTCTGTTTTGTACTCAAATAAGCCTTGAATTCCTTCTGAAATCTCCCAGAGAGTGAGGCTTAAGTCGTGTCTCGACATACCGACATCGAATTCCAGAACGGTCAAAGTCAAATCGCCTAATTTCAGGGGTGGCATGGGTGCATTCTGGAGTACAAACCACACTTGAAAAAGCGGGTTATAGCTGAGATTGCGCTCTGGCTGCAATTCCACGACGAGCTTTTCCAAAGGAACATCCGGGTGAGCGTAAGCTGCTAACGCTACCTCGCGTGTTCGAGCGAGCAGTTCGCGGAAAGTTGGATTACCTGCGGTGTCAATTCGTAGCACTAAAGTATTGACAAAAAATCCAATTAATTCCTCTAATTCAAGGAGGTTGCGGTTGGCAATAGGAGAGCCAATAGCGAGGTTATCTTGCTTTAATTGGCAGGATAGCAAGGATTGAAATGCTGCCAAAAACGTCATAAATAGGGTGACATCTTGTTGCGGGGCGAGCGTTTTCAGCCTTTCAGTTAAAGAAGCAGAAATAACAAAAGATTGCTGCGCTCCTCGAAAACTTTGCACGGGAGAGCGCTGCTTATCTGTTGACAGCACAGCTAAAGTGCCACCCAATTGCTGTTTCCAATAAGCGAGCTGTTTTTCTAATTTCTCTCCCTGGAAATGCTGCCGCTGCCAACTGGCGAAGTCCGCATACTGCACGGGAAGTTCAGGCAGCGGGGAGGGTTTGTCAGTTGAAAAAGCTTCATAAAGTGCGGCTACTTCTCGCACCAATACCCCCATAGACCAACCATCAGAAATAATGTGGTGTATCGTCAGCAGCAACACATATTCTGCCGGACTAAGTTGCAGCAGAGTGCCCCGCAGTAAGGGATCTCGCGTTAAGTCAAAGGGGCGTTGGGCTTCTTCAAGAGTACGCTGCTCTATTTCAGCTTGCTGCTCAGTTTCTGCTAAATGTTGCAAGTTTACCACCGACAAAGCGAAATCCAAGGAAGGAGAAATCACTTGAACAGGTTCCCCGTCCACTTCTGCAAAAGCAGTCCGTAAAACTTCGTGACGCCTGACAATTTCATTGAGTGTTTGTTGCAGTGCCGACAAATTCAATTGTCCTTGCAAACGCACAGCAGCAGGAAGGTTGTAGGCAGGGTTTTCGGGAGACAATCGATCGAGAAACCACAGCCGTTGCTGGGCAAAAGAAAGGGGAGCCGAATTTTGCTGCGATCGCCTGGGAATGCGCTGAGATTGCTCAGCCTGTACTGCCTCTTTGCCCAATGCTTTGAGGAGGAGCGCTCGCTTCTGGGGCGAGAGGTTTTTCAGTCGTTCTGAACGATTAGTAGACATCATAATTCACCTCCTCGCAGTGGTCGCTGTTTGTGATAGTTAAGGAAAGCTTTGCTGCTATTTTTAGCTGGTCGTTTAAAACAACGTTGATATCTGCTTCAGTGGTGAGGGGGTTGGCAAGGACGACTCGAAAAGCAACAATGGGAATCGTTTTGCCATAACAGGTGTTTTGCAGGGTTGTTCGCGATACGAAGGTGTGACCGGCTCGCCGCTGGGCCTCCTGAAGGCGCTCGTTAAATTGATTAATGAAGTGGTTGTCTGCTTCGGCTAGTTGTTTTTTGGCTGCTTTTTCCCTGAAGGTTTCTGGAATGTAGCGGTATAAAAGAATATTAATTTCTGGTTCTAGCAGCAATTCAAATTCTGGATTTTCCCGAATTAAATTGGCGAAGTGCTGCGTTTTATGGATGCCTGCATCTATCAAAAATTCATAGCCTTGATGGCCGATGATGTTGAAGGCGGCTTGCAAGAACAAACTCGCACCTGGCCGAGAGCCTTCGAGAGAGCGCTTGCCTAGATCGATGGAGTCTTTTCGCACTGTGTAGGGCGCGTGTTTTTCAATAACTTTGGCGGTTTGGGGATTGCGGAATAAAACCACACCGATTCCCATTGGCAAATACATTTGTTTGTGTCCATCTATGGTGACGGAATCTGCTAGTTCAATGCCTGCGAATTTGTGCCGGTGACGTTCGGAAAAAAGCACGGGGCCGCCCCAAGCGGCATCGACGTGAAAGTGAGCGTTTGCTTCTTGGGCGATCGCGGCTATTTCTGGAAGCGGATCGATACTTCCCGAATCGGTGCTGCCTGCAATACCGATAATTGCCAGAATGTGCAGGTTGCGATCGCGACATTCGGCTACAGTTTGGCGCAGCGCTGCCAAATCCATGCGGTGATTGGAATCGGTGGGAATTTTTAGGAGATTGCGATCGCCAATGCCTAATAAACCGGCAGCCTTTTCAAAAGAATAGTGCATCAAATTGGAGCCGATTATCACCATTCCCTTGTAGCCGTAAAACTCTAAAGCTGCGTACAAGCCTTCTTTTTCAATGCCACTAAAGTTATTTTTTGGCCCTAAAGAAGCGTTGCGAGCGCACCACAGGGCTGTGATATTAGCGAGGGTGCCGCCCGTTGTCATGATACCGAGCGTGCTGTCACTTTTTTGAATGTGCTGGTTATAAAAATCCTCAGAAAAATCGTAAATTAATCGGTGCATCATTGCCAAAGTCTGGCGCTCGCAGGGGCTTAAAACTTTGGCAGTTTCCATCTTGACCAAATTTTGATTCATCGCGGTTAACAGCTTCGCGATGGGGCGCACAAAATAGGGAAGTGCGCTCGTCATGTGACCGATATATCGGGGGGAAGAAGTGTGAATGGAATGGGCAACGAGGGTTTGGGCCAAATCATCGATATAATTCCCAACATCTGTAGGAAGGGCGGGAATTTTGTTTTCCCTAAACTCCTGAATAATTAACTCTAAGTCAATATCTGTACTAGCGGTTTTTGCGTACAAAAAGTCTTGAACTAGGGCAGAAATTCGCTCCTCCATTGCTTCTTCTGCCAAAAATGACTTTTCTGACGCACTGAATAGCTCCATTAACTTTTCTTCAAGTGGGGTAACACAGGCTTTTAAGGGCTGCATTACATCTTGACAATCTTTGATTTGTACTGTTAGTTTACTCATTCCGAATCAATCCTCTTAAGTGGGCTTTTTTTGTCTCCTATTTCCCATATAAACCTTAAAGGAAAAGGGCTTTTTGTGCTTTTTGACCAGAAAGAATTGGTTTAAAGCCCCAAGCCTTGCAGGGAGAAATTAAAAGAAGACTATTCATTACTCCAATCCTCGGAATTCCAGGTAGAGGTCGCCCCGCGGTCAACTGTCAACTGTCAACTGTCAACTGTCAACTGTCAACTGAACAACCCGATATTTACTCAGTCAGCATCACCGTTTGTGCTGACTCTCCATCACTCTTTTCTAAGAGATCGAGCAATTTATCTATCTGGTTAGAATCGGCGTTTGCCAGAATTTCTTCCTCGATTAGTTCAGCTAAATTCTCAATGGTGGGAGCGGCAAAGAAATCGCACAGCGCTAACTCTACCCCAAAGCACGATCGCACTCGCGATATTAACTGTGTTGCCATCAGAGAGTGACCGCCGAGGTCAAAAAAGTTTTGGTTAGTTCCTACTTTTTCTAGCCCTAAAAGAGCAGTCCAAATCTCAGAAATTTCTTTCTCTGTGGGCGTTTGTGGCTCAGTGAAAGCTGTTTCATCAGAAACGTAATCGCACCTTTGAGATAAGGCGAGGCGGTCAATTTTTCCGTTGGGCGTTAATGGCAGGGCATCTAATAGCACAAAAGCTGAAGGCACCATGTAATCGGGCAGTTTGTGCTTCAAGAATGAACGCAGTTCGGAAATAAGTTCTGGGTGCGGATTTCTGAACCCAGAGTTAGGAACTAGGTAAGCGACTAGGCGTTGGCTGCCCGGTGTATTTTCCTGAAGCAAAACAGCAGCGGTGGACACAGAAGAATATTGAGAAAGTGCTGCCTCTATTTCTCCGAGTTCGATGCGGAAACCGCGAATTTTGACTTGGCAATCGCCACGGCCCAGAAATTCTATATTACCATCCGGCAGGTAACAACCGATATCGCCTGTTTTGAACAAAACTTTTTGATTAGAATTACTGAGAAAATCTAATTTTTCTTGCCCAAACGGGTTAGAAATGAATTTTTCCGAGGTTAAGTCGGGGCGGTTTAAGTAGCCCTGTGCCAATCCATCGCCGCCGACGTAAATCTCGCCGGGAATTCCTATGGGAACGGGTTGCAAATTGCGATCGAGCAGATAAATTTGCGTGTTGGCGATCGGGCGACCAATTGGAACTTTCTCGACACAATGAGTTGCATTGTACCACGTCACGTCCGCAGCTACTTCCGAAGATCCATAAAGATTGATTAATACCCGTTGGGGCATTTGCTCTAGAAATTGCTGGCAAAGTTCCACCGGCAGAGTTTCTCCGCTGCAAATCCAATACTTTAATTGAGGCAAACGCCTGTCTAAATCAGGGAAGGAATCTAAGATAGCGCGCAACAAAGAAGGAACTAACACCAGTCGCGTTACATTTTGCTTGGATAAGGTTTGAAGGAATTGGTTAATATCTTTGACGGCTCGATCGGGAATAATCACTGTGGGCAACCCATGCAGCAAAGGAGCAAAGATTTCCCAAACCGAATCGACAAAATTTAAGGATGTTTTTTGACAGCAAATATCTTCTTCGCTAAAAGGGTAGGGGTTCCAAAAACAGCGATTTACTGTGCCTCGGTGGGTGCCGAGTACGCCTTTGGGAGTGCCAGTCGAGCCGGAAGTGTATAGGACGTAAGCGAGGTTTTCGGCTTCCACTTTAACAGCGGGGCTGCGATCGCTCTGGCGGGAAATTTCCTGCCATTCAGCGTCGATACAGACGACTTTAGCGCTGTGTTCGGGGAGGGTTTCTAGGAGGTTTTTTTGAGTCAAAAGCACCGGAACTTGTGCGTCGGCCAGCATGAACGATCGGCGTTCTTGGGGATAAGCAGGATCGACAGGAACGTAAGCGGCACCGACTTTTAAAATGCCCAAAATGGCCACCAGCATCGACAGCGATCGCTCTAAACAAATTCCCACCAAAACTTCGGGTTTTACACCTAGAGATTGCAGGTAATGCGCGATTTGGTTGGCTTTGGCATTCAATTCGCTATAAGTCAATTGTTCATTTCCGCAAATTGCAGCCACTGCATCTGGGCTTCGCTCTGTTTGCGCTGCAAATAATTCATGAATTGAGGAATTTTTGGGGTAATCCGCTTGAGTGTCGTTCCACTGGACAAGTAATTGCTGGCGTTCGGCGGCGCTCAATACGGGCAATTCTGAGAGTTTCCGCTCAGGATTTGCAGTCATTCCTTCGAGTAAAGTTTGCAGGTGTCCGAGCATCTTCGCGATCGCACTGTTCTCAAAGCGGTTGCTATTGTAACCAATTTTGAGCGCCAACTCCTCACCCGGCACCACCGTCAGCGTTAGAGCATAGTTCGTCTTTTCAAAAGAAAGAACGCTTTCTATTTCCAGGTTTTGAACCCGCTTCTGCAAAGAAGACTCTAAGGGATAGTTCTCAAAAACTACCAGCGTGTCAAACAAAGGCAGCCCGCGCGGCACTTCGCTCCACCGCTGCACCTCTACCAAGGGGCTGTATTCGTACTGTCGCGCCTCTATTTGTCCGTCCTGCAACTGTTTGAGCCAAGACAGCAGCGAGTCTTTTGGGCGAATCTTGACGCGCGCGGGCTGGGTGTTGACGAACAGCCCCACCATCGATTCTACTCCCGCCAAGTCTGGTGGACGACCGGAGACAACCGTGCCAAAAATAACGTCTTCCTCGCCACTGTAGCGACTCAGAAGCAGCCCCCAGGCTCCTTGCACTAGAGTGTTCAGCGTCAATTGCTGCTGCCGAGCTAACGATCGCAGCGCTGCTGTTGTCGCTACAGGCAGCAGGATTTGCTGTTCGCGATCGCTTTCTTCTGGCGCAGCGTCGCCAAAACCCCGCTCAATTGGCAGCGGCGTGGGTGCGGTAAAGCCTTGGAGGCGCTGCCGCCAAAACGACTCAGCCTCAGACAAATTCTGCTGCTGTATCCAAACAATGTAGTCGCGATAGGGGCGCGGGCGTGGCAAGGATAATTGCTCGCCGTTGAGTTCGGCTTGGTAAAAATCAAAGACTTCTGTGAGGATGGCGGGGCTAGACCAGCCATCTAGCAGCAGGTGGTGGTGGCTCCAGATGAAATAATAAGTATCTTTTGCCAGTTTGATCAGAGTCATCCGCATCAACGGCGGTTGTCGCATATCGAAACCCCGATCGCGATCGCTTTTGAGAAAGGTTTCTAGCTGCTGTTGCTGTGCTGCGGGCGCGAGATCTTGCCAATCGAACTCCTCCCAAGGCAGTTGGACTTGCCTGTGTACGACCTGAACGGGTTCTTTGAGGCCTTCCCAGACAAAGGAAGTTCGCAAGATGGGATGTCGATCGGTCACCTGCTGCCACGCCTGCTTGAATGCCTGCGCGTTCGCCAGTTTGCGAAGCGTGCAAGTTAATTGCTCGAAATAAACTCCTGAGTTGGGAGAGTAGAGGGTGTGAAAGAGCATCCCCTGCTGCATAGGCGAGAGGGGGTAAAAATCTTCAACGTTTGCTTTGCTCATTTCAAACTTTTCCAATTGCTGAAAGAATGTCTTCTAGGTCGTTTTGCGTCCACTGGCTCCACTTGAATTCTGCAAAGTCAGAGGGAGTGCAGCCGACTGCTTCAGGTTCCTGGGAAGCCAGGGCGATCGATCGCAGGGCTTCGGCAAATTTTTGCGCTAAATTCTCCACCGTAGAAGTTCGGTGAATTTCCTCGCTGTAAGTCCAATCCATTCGCAACTGCCCGCCCGCAACAAATCCGTTAATTTCTATCAAATAGCTGCGGTTTCCTTCGGGGCTAAAAGTCTGCCCGACCGATTCCCCAGACAGGGCAAATAAAGATGATTCAGGGAGAACTTGATCGAATTGTCCGAAGTAATTGAAACTCACCTCGGCGGTGGGGAGCGAGCTCAGTTTCTGGGACATTTCGCCGCCAGCGAGATATCGCAGCAACCCGTAACCGATACCGCGATTCGGGATGGCGCGCAACTGTTCTTTGACAGCCTTTAAGCCATCTGCGGGAGTGGAAGCCTCGCCGATCGACAGCAGTACCGGAAACACGGAAGTAAACCAACCCACAGTCCGCGAAACGTCTGCATCTGGGAAGATATCTTCCCGCCCGTGCCCGTCTAAATCAACCAGCAGCGAGCGTTCTCCCGTCCACTGGGCAAACGCCCAGGTCAGTGCTGCCAGCAGCACGTCGTTAATTTGGGTTCGGTAGACTTTGGGAACTTCGTGCAGCAAGACGTTAGTGTCTTCTGCTGCGATCGCCACCGACACGATGCGCGACTGCGCTACCGCATTGCTTCCCCCAGCGAAATCTACGGGCAGCGAAGAAATCGGCTTTTGCAGGTGTGCCAGCCAGTAATCGAATTCTTGGTGCAACGCTTCTGACTGACCGTATTCAACCAGCCGCTGTGCCCACTGTTTGAAAGATGTCGTCTTCGGCGGCAGCGCTATTGCTTCACCCCTGCTCAACTGTTCGCAGGCAATTTGCAAGTCTTCCAGCAAAATTCGCCACGACACGCCATCGACAGCTAAGTGGTGGATAACTATTAGCAGGCGCGAAGGTTGCTGCGGCCCCAGATCGAACAGAACAGCGCGCGCGATCGGCCCTTCTGACAGGTTTAAGCTTGCCTGTACTTCATCCGCCTTAGACGATATAGCACAATTTTGCTCATTTGTCAATAAATTAGATAAATCTAATTTTTCAAACGGCACGGCTCCCCCCGGTTCGGCATTGAACTGCTGCCAGCCAGATTCGCCGGAGGCAAAGCGCAGGCGCAGAGCGTCGTGGTGCGTCAGAAGTTGCGCGATCGCTCGCTCCAGCAGCGCTCCTTCGATGGGTTGCCGCACTTCCAACATCACGGCTTGGTTCCAGTGGTGCCCACAGGCAAAATTTTCTTCAAAGAACCACTGCTGCACGGGAGTCAGGGGCACCGCGCCCGTCACCGGTTTTTGCTCGGCTTGCACAGCCTCGACAGTGCCAGCGGCGGCTGCCAGTTCCGCGATCGTCTGGTGTTGGAATAGCAGTTTGGGAGTCAGTTGAATCCCCGCTTGATTGGCTTTGGCGACGATTTGGATGCTGAGAATCGAATCACCGCCCAACTCGAAGAAGTTGTCGCGCGTGCCCACTCGATCGATACCGAGTACCTGCGCCCAAATACTCGCGAGTTGCTCCTCGACGCTGCTGGAAGGAGCCGCGAAAGCTGCTTCCAAGTCGGATCGCGTCAAGTCGGGCGCTGGCAGCGCCGCCCGATCGAGCTTGCCGTTAGGCGTTAAAGGCAGTTTCTCCAGCAAGACGAAGGCAGACGGCACCATATACTCTGGCAAGCGTTCTTGCAGGAACTGGCGCAACTCGCTAGAAGACAGTGAAGAATTTTGCTCTCGGGCGTCGGGGACGACGTAAGCAACGAGACGCTGGCGATCGCCTTCCCACACCAAAACCGCACTTTCCCGCACTGCAGGATGCTGGGACAGCGCTGCCTCAATCTCTGCCAGTTCGATGCGGAACCCGCGAATTTTCACCTGATTGTCAATGCGACCAATTAGCTCGATATTGCCGTCTGGCAAGTAGCGAGCTAAATCCCCAGTTTTGTAAAGGCGATTTGAATACCCGAAAGCAGAAATTTCTTCGCAGAAGGGGTTGGCAATGAATTTCTGGGCGGTTAATTCGGGGCGGTTGAGATAGCCGCGCGCTACGCCAGCACCGGCGACGTGCAGTTCTCCGGGAACACCGATCGGCACGGGCTGCAAGGAAGCGTCTAAGATGTAAAGCTGGGTGTTGGGAAAGGGCCGTCCGATGGGCACTAACTGCTCGCCCGCTAAATTTCCCGTCGCGCTTTCAAAATAGCAACTGTCGATGGTGGCTTCAGTGATGCCAAACGAGTTAATCAACCGAGTTTCTGGGCCGCAAAATTGCCGGAATTTTTCATATTCCGAGCCATACCAACTGTCTGAGCCGCAGACGACGATTTTCATAAAGTCGAGCCGCTGTCCGCTCTCTTCTAGGTACTGGATCAGGTTCCTCAAGACGGCGGGAACGAATTCGGCAAAGTCGATCTTTTGCTGCCGCATCAGTTCGTAGAGTTCCTGCGGCGCGAGCAGCAAATCGCGATCGCACAGCACCAGTTTGCCGCCAGAACACAGCGATCGCATCAAGTCACCGCTAAAAACGTCGAAGGAGAAGCTGGCCATCTGGAGGTGAGATGTTACCCCAGAGCGAAGCTCATAAGCGGTTTCCCAGCCTAAATAGGCATTTACCAGACTGCTGCGATTGACTGCCACCCCTTTAGAGCGTCCAGTAGAACCCGATGTGTAGGTAACGTAAGCGAGGTTTTCAGGCGTGGCTGTGTTAGAGGGGTTTTCTTCGCTCTCCAGGGCAACTTGCTCCCAGTCTGCGTCCAAACAAACAACTTTGCAGGAGTGCGGGGGGAGCTTGTTTAACAGGTGTTGTTGCGTCAGCAGCAGTGGTGCCTGGGCGTCTTCGAGCATATAAGCCAAGCGCTGCGGCGGGTAAGCGGGGTCTAGGGGCAGGTAGGCTGCACCTGCTTTGAGGACGCCCAGAAAAGCCGCGATCGCCTCTAGAGAGCGATCGGCGCAAACGCCCACCAGCACCTCTTTCCTTGCTCCCAACTTTTGCAAGTAATGCGCGATTTGGTTTGCCTTGGCGTTGAGCTGTCGGTAGGTTAGCTGCTGGTTGTCAAAGACTGCAGCCGGGGCGTCGGGGGTTTGCTCTGCCTGTTTTTCAAACAGATCCTGCGGACACTGGTTCGGCAAATAACCCGTATTGGTGTTATTCCACTCCAGCAATTGCTGCTTTTCGGCAGCAGTCAGCAGCGGCAAGCTGGAGAGGCGCTGCTGTGGATTAGCGGCGATACCTTCCAACAAGGTTTGCAGGTGTCCGAGCATCCGGGTAATGGTGGCGCGATCGAACAAATCCGTGCTGTATTCCACGGAGGCTTGCAGCCTTTCCCCGACTTCTTCTAAATCCAAGCTCAAATCACACTGAGTCGTATTCGTTTCTACCTGGAGCAGACTTAAAGTCAATCCGGGCAGCTCCAAGGGCGGCATGGGGTTGTTCCGCAACTGGAACATAACCTGAAATACCGGGTTATAACTCAGACTGCGCTCGGGTTGCAGTTCCTCAACCAGTTTCTCAAATGGCAAGTCTTGGTGGGCGTAGGCTCCCAAAGTCACCTCGCGCAAGCGTTGAAGCAATTCTCGAAAAGTAGGATCGCCGGAAACGTCAGTCCGCAACACCAGGGTATTGACGAATACGCCAATGAGCCCTTCAATTTCCGCGCGGTTGCGGTTGGCGATCGGCGACCCGACTAGCAAGTCTGTCCGCCCTGTATAGCGGTAAAGCAGCGTTTTAAATGCCGCCAGCAGCGTCATAAACAGGGTAACGTCCTCCCGCTGGCTGAGGTTTTTGAGGGCGGCTGTCAGCTCGAAAGACAGCAATAGCGACTGGGTTGCGCCTTCGGATGTCTGAATTGGAGGTCGGGGTCGATCGGCTGGCAGTTCCAGCAAGGGAGGCGCTCCCTCCAACTGTTGCTTCCAGTACGCAAGCTGAGTTTGCAGCACTTCGCCGCTGAGCCAGTGGCGCTGCCAGATCGCAAAGTCGGCATACTGCACGGGAAGTTCTGGAAGCTGGGGTTGGTTCCCGGCGGATAAGGCTTCGTAAATTGCCGCCAGTTCCCGCGCCAGCACTCCTATCGACCAGCCATCTGAAACGATGTGGTGCATCGTCAGCAGTAGGACGTATTCTTCTTCGCTAAGCTGTAGCAAAGATGTTCGCAGCAAGAAGCCTCGTTCCAAGTCAAAGGGCTGTTGCGCTTCCTTTGCAGATAGCTGCTTTACGGCTGCCTCTCGATCGCTCTGGGGCAGTTCTCGCAGGTCTATTACTGGCAGCCGCAGGCGAGAAACAGGGGGAGCAATGACTTGAACGGGCTGTCCCTGAACCTCAGTAAAAGTCGATCGCAAAGCTTCGTGCCGGTTGACGATTTCGTTGAAAGTTTGCTCCAACACGGCTACATTTAATTTGCCTTTGAGCCGGATAGCGCCTGGGAGATTGTAGAAAGATTTTCCCGCCTCGAACTGGTCGAAAAACCACAGCCGTTGCTGGGCGAAAGACAAGGGGATTGAGTCGCCTTCTTTCCTCCTAGGAATTCTGCGATCGCTTGAGGATTCTACCCCCTTTTCTCGCAGCATCACTTCCAGCAATGCGCGTTTTTTTGCAGATAGTTTCAAATAGCTCATTTGACCCTGATTAATGTTGACTAGACTGCTGGAATTAATAAGTAGAGGGAGAGGCGATCGCCAATTCCCGATCGGGGAGAGAAGTTTTCTCGGCTAGCATTTGCTCTACTTCTTCATCGGAAAGTTCCGCAAGACTCAGCAGCAATTGAGCAGTATTTTCAACTTGCTCTCGCTGCGCGGGATTTTCTACCAAGCCAGCGGCTTGCTCGGATGCGGTAGGCGACTCGAAGAATGAGCTCAGGGGGACATCTACCCCGAAGGTGTCGCGCACGGCTGAGATGACTTGCGTGGCTAGTAGGGAGTGCCCTCCTAAATCGATAAAAAAGTTGTCGTGAATGCCGATTTTTTCCACTCCGAGTATTTCAGCCCAGATGCCTGCGAGAACTTTTTCAACCGGGGTGTTAGGCGCGACAAAGGTTTTGGGAAGGAAGGCGGCATCCGGTGCGGGCAAAGCTTTGCGGTCTACTTTTCCATTGGCAGATAGCGGCAGCGCCTCCAGCATGACAAATGCAGAGGGCAGCATATATTCGGGCAGCTTTTGGCTCAGAAATTGCCGCAATTCGCAAGTTTCTGGCGCTGCATTATTTTGTTGGGGAACCACATACGCTATTAACCGTTTCTGACTGTGCTGTTCTCCGAATGCCGTTACTACACACGATCGCACTGCCGGGTGCTGGTTCAAAGCGACTTCAATTTCTCCCGCCTCGATGCGATATCCCCGAATTTTGATGCGGAAATCTTCTCGCCCTAAAAATTCGATATTGCCGTCAGGGAGGAAGCGCCCTAAATCTCCCGTTCGGTACAAGCGATCGCCGGTGACGGGGTGCGTGAGAAAGCTGGCGCGAGTTTTTTCTTCATTCCGCCAGTATCCTTTTGTCAGCCCAACTCCGGCACAGCACATCTCGCCGGCAACCCAGACGGGACAGTCTTCCAGCCTTTCATTCAAAATGTAGTAGCGGGTGTTCGCGATCGGCTTGCCGTAGGGAATGCTCTTCCAAGAAGGGTCAACAGTTTCTACCGGATACCAGATGTTCCAGAGAGTGGTTTCGGTTGGCCCGCCAACGCTGACAACGCGACATTCTTTGACGATCGCCCTTAACCTCTGGGGCAGTGTTACTGGAATCCAATCTCCGCCGAGAAACGCCCAGCGCCAGCACTCCGGCAACACCTCAGAACGTCCGGCAGCGTAATCGAGCAGCATTTCCATCATCGGCGGAACCGAGTTCCAAATGGTGACGCGCTCTTTTACCATCAATTCAGTCCAGTGAGCGGGGTCTAGCCGTTGTGCGGCATCGGGAATGACGCTCGCGCCCCCGACCGCTAGGATGCCGAAAATATCGTAAACCGACATATCGTGGTGCAGTGCGGTGACTGCGATCGCGCGATCGCACTCGGTCACATTAAACACTTGGTTGGTCTGAGCGATCGCATTGACTGCACCTCGGTGCGCGATCGCCACGCCTTTCGGCAAGCCAGTTGAGCCGGAAGTGTAAATCACATAAGCTAAATCTTCCGGTTCCTGCACCGTTTCTAAAGGTTCGTCACTTTCTTTTGCCAATTCGTCCGTATCGAGGCAAATTCGCCGCACATTTTCCGGCCATTCTAAGCGTTGATTTAACTGAGATTGCGTCAAAACAATCTCAACTTCGCCATTTTCCAGCAAATACCACAGCCGCTCTTTTGGCAGCGCCGCATCTACGGGCAAATAAGCGGCTCCAGAGGCTAGAATTCCCAAAACAGCGACGATTTGCTCCCATCCTTTTTCCATGACGACGGCAACCAACTGGTTGGGGCGAGTTCCCAGCTTCCGCAATCGGTGAGCGACTTGATTTGATCGCCGATAGAGTTCCTCGTAAGTGAGGGTACGATCGCGCGTAATGATGGCGGGTTCGTGCGATCGCGACGCGACTTTCTGAGCAAACAATTCGTGCAGCAATACATCGGGAATGGGTGCCTCAATGCTGTTAGTAAAGGCTTGCTGAAACTGCACCGTTTTCTGCCAAGTTTCCTCTTCATTGGCGAGGCGTTGCAATAGGCGGCAATAGGCATCAAACATATCGTCAATCATCCCTGGCGGGAAGAGTTCTTCCACCGCATCCCAGCTAAAAGAAAGCCCCTCAGCAGTTTCGGTAAATTGCGCGTCGATCCAAACTTGCGGAGTTTGACCGATAATGTGAACCAGTTCTCCCAATTCTTGAATCAGAGAAAAGATAGAATAATCTTCCCCAGGCGCGTTTTGCGGATCGATCGTAAACACGACCGGCATCAGGGCTGCGGTTGTACCTTGCGCTTGGGCGAGTTCTCGCAAAACGCGCACGCCGCTGACATATTGGTGTTCTAAATCTTGCCAAAGTTGTTCTTGCAGTCGCTTGGCTCGTACTTCAAAACTTTCTTGCTTTGAATTGTCTATTTCTAGCAGAGTAAATGAGGCAAATTCTCCGATAATTTCCTCAACTTGAGGATGGAGGGGAAGGCGATTAAAGCGAGGCACGTTGAGGGTAAACCGAGGCGTTTTGCTCCACAGGGAAAGAACTTCGGCATAGGCAGCTAGCAATAAACCCGTAGGGGTGAGGCTGGCGCGAGCTGTGCGCGTTTTGAGGCGCTGCCAGGTTGGCAAGTCTAGGCGATCGCTCCAGCGTTTAAATCGCGGCTGCGTTAAGGAATTCGGCTGTTTGGCGAGGGGCAATTCCGGCGCTGGTGGCAGGGTTTTGAGGCGATGGCGCCAGTAATCTAAGGATTGCTGGTAAAATGGGGAGTTTTCTAAGGCGATCGCGGCTAATACGCAATCGCGGAAAGACAGTTGCAAGGGCGCGATCGCAGTATTGGGATTGCGGTAAAACTTTACCAAATCGCCAAACAAGATTTGAAAACTCCAGCCGTCTATGCACAAAGCGTCAATGCTGATGTGGAGCCGGGTGCGGCGATCGCCCCTTTGCGAAGCGCAAATCTCGAATAGCGGCCAGCGATCGAGCGGCAGCACTTGGTGGGAAAGGCGATCGCGAATTGCTTCGAGCTTTTCGTCGGCAACCTCTGGAGCGAGCGATCGCAAATCCAAAACCTCAATTTTATAAGCGGGTACGTTTTCCAGAATTTGCTGCTGTCCGTTAGGCAGTACGATCGCCCGCAGCATATCGTGGCGCTCTACAACTCGCTGCCACGCGAGGCTAAACCGCTCTAAATCTAACTCGTCGCTCTCAATTTCTACATAACCGTGAATGGCAACATTGCCCATTTCAAAAAAGCAATTTCTGCCGATCCAATATGCCTGCTGCATTTCGTTGAGCGGAAATGGTTGGTAGCGATTTTGAGAATCGGGGGCGATCGCAGGCAGTGAAATCAGGGGTTCGGGCGACTGCTGGCTCTTAGCTTGTGCGATCGCAACTGCCAGACTGGCGACAGTGGGGGATTGAAACAAGCAGCGCAATGATAGCTCGACTTGAAAGCGATCGCGCACCTTGGCAATCAGTTGAGTTGCCAGCAAAGAGTGACCTCCCAACTCGAAGAAATTGTCATTGATTCCCACCTGTTTTAAACCCATAACCTCAGCCCAAATATCAGCTAATACTTGTTCTTCTAAAGTTTGAGGAGCGATAAAATCGGCGTCTAAACTGTTGGTTTCGGGTGCGGGAAGTGCTTTGAAATCTACCTTGCCGTTTGGCGTCAGTGGCATAGATTCCAAACACACAAAACTGGCAGGAACCATATAATCTGGCAGTTGTTCTCTGAGGAAAGAGCGCAGATTTTTAATCAGTGCGGAGTTCCCAATGCTGAGTGCTGAGTTTAAAACGAGGTAAGCAACTAAGCGCTTTCCGCCTGAATCTTCGTCACGCGCGAGAATGACGGCTTCTTGCACGTCTGGATGTTGGCTGAGTGCAGATTCAATTTCTCCCAACTCAATGCGGAAACCGCGAATTTTTACTTGGCGATCTGTGCGATCGAGAAATTCTAAATTCCCGTCGGGAAGATAGCGAACTAAATCGCCTGTTTTGTAAAGGCGATCGCCTTGTTTGCTGCTAAAAGGATCGGGAATGAATTTGTTTTGATTCAGCTCTAAACGGTTAAGATAGCCTCTGGAAACGCCCGCACCTCCGATATAAAGTTCGCCGGGAACTCCGATCGGAACTGGTTGCAAATTAGCATCGAGTACATAGGTGCGGGCATTTGGAATCGGGCGTCCAATTGGCAAGGTTTTTGCGGAGTTTTTAGAGTTTTTAACCGCAGAGGGCGCAGAGGACGCAGAGGGGAGAGAAGAAGAGGAGGAAGAGTCCCACCACGTCGCGACAATTGTTGTTTCTGTGGGGCCGTAAGTATTGACTAGCCGGACTTTTTCTGATACGCACTTTTGCCACTGATTCAGCGATGCTGAAAGCGCTGCTTCTCCGCCAATAATTGTCAAGCGCACTGACGGGGGAAATTCTGCTTTTTCGATGCTGAGTCTGGCAGTTAATTCGCGCCAGTAAGCTGTCGGCAAATCCAATACAGTGATTTCCCATTCCCGGCACTTTTTCAGGAAGGAAGAAATGCTATCTAACATGGAATTTCCGCGCAGTACCAAAGTGGCACCTCGCGTTAAACAGGGATAGATTTCTTCGGCGCTGGCGTCGAAGCTGAGGGAAGCAAATTGGAGAATGCGATCGCCTGGTTCGATGCTATATTCGCTACTCGCAGCCTGCGTATAATTGGCCAAAGATTGATGCTGCACCATCACTCCTTTTGGCTTGCCAGTAGACCCGGATGTATATATGATATAAGCGAGGTTTTCTGGCCCAACGGGGCTGTCAGGATTTGACTGATGTTGTTGAGCGATCGTTTCCCATTCTGCATCCAAGCAAATCACAGAAATATTATTTTGGGCTGGCGTTTCTGCTTTTAATTCTGCTTGCGTTAGCAATACCCTAACTCCAGCGTCTTCTAACATGAAGGCGAGGCGTTCTTTAGCATAGATGGGGTCGAGGGGCAAATAAGCGCCACCTGCTTTTAAGATGCCTAAAATTCCGACGATCGCATCGAGCGATCGCTCCATATAAACGCCGACTATCGCATCGGGTTTGACGCCGAAAGAGTGCAAGTAATGGGCAAGTTGATTCGCGCCATCGTTCAGTTCTCGATAGGTCAAAGTTTGGCATTCAAATCGCACCGCAACCGCATCAGGCGTTTTCGCAGCCTGCGCTTCAAACAAACGGTGAACGCACTCATTTTGGGAGTAATTTACCCCAGTATTATTCCACTCAAATAGAAGTTGCTGGCGTTCTGTTTCTGCAAGCATGGGCAAATCGGACAGTCGTGCAGAGGGATTCGCAACTATGCCTTCTAATAAGTTCTGAAAGTGTCTCGCCATCCGCGCAATTGTAGCCGCTTCAAATAAGTCTAGGCTGTACTCAAACCAGCCTCTAATACCTGTTGCTGTGGCTTCTAATTCCAGCGTTAAATCGAAATTTGCTGTGCCGCTGTGAATCTGTTGGCAGTTCAAGCTTAAATTCGGCAATTCTAAGGCGAATTCAGAGGCATTTTGAAAGGCAAACATCACCTGAAATAAAGGCGAGTGACTTAAATCTCGATTCGGCTGCAATTCTTCTACCAACTTCTCAAACGGTACATCTTGATGCGCGTAAGCGCCTAATGCAACCTCTTGCACTCGATTCAGCAACTCTCGAAAAGTTGGATTTCCATTTAAGTCAGATCGCAGGACTAAAGTATTGACAAAAAATCCAATTAATGATTCGGTTTCGGTGCTGTTGCGGCTGGCAATTGGTGAACCGACGAGGATATCTTCTTGCCCCGTGTAGCGGTAAAGCAATGTTTTGAATGCTGCCAGTAATGTCATAAAGAAAGTGGTTTTTTCACTACGACTCAATTGCCTAATTGCCTCGGTTAAATGCTCTGGCAATTCAAATAATTGCCTACCTCCCTTGTAACTTTGAACAGCGGGACGAGAAAAGTCTGTTGGTAAATTTAGAACCGCTGCACTCCCACTTAACTGCTGCTTCCAGTAAGTAAGTTGAGTTTCTAATATTTCTCCCTGCATTTGTTGGCGCTGCCAACTTGCAAAGTCTGCATACTGAATTTGCAGCGGTGGAAGCGAGGCTAAATTTTTATTAGCAAAACCTTCATAAAAGGCAGCTAGTTCCCGTAAAAATACGCCCAAAGACCAGCCATCAAAAATGATATGGTGGGCGGATAAAAGCAGAGTATGTTCTGTCTCATATAGGCGCAGAAGTTTGGCACGAAGCAGATTTGGTTGAGTTAAATCAAAGGGCAATTTTGCTTCTTCAGCACACAGTTTTCGTGCTATATTTTCACGTTCATCCGGGGAGCGATCTCTTAAATCAATCAGCGGTAATGGGAAACTTTTTGCCTCAAAAATAACTTGTATCTGTTCTTTCTCACCACCAGCAAATGCAGTTCTCAAAACCTCGTGCCGCTCGATAATTTTCTCAATACTTTGCCTGAGTGTTTCTGCATTGAGTTGTCCTGTAATCCGAACTGCACCGCAGAGGTTATAGAAGGGGTTTCCCGGTTCCAATTGGTCGAAGAACCACAAGCGTTCTTGGGCAAAAGACAGGGGAAGATGGCGCGATCGAGAAACTGGCCTTGGGACGGCTGCTTTGGTATTTCCTGTTAGTTGCTCTAGAATTTGCACTGCCAGTCGAGCCATGCTCCTATCTTCAAACAAATCGGCAACCGATACAGTAACGCCCAAGTCACTCTCTATTTGATTTTTTAACTCAAAAATTCTTAAAGAATCTAGTCCAAAGCTACTGAGCGGTCGATCGATAATATCTTGTGTTTGCCCGCTGGCACTGAAGTGGATTGAAGATTCCTCTTCAGTCGGCTTTAGCCGACTTTGGCTATTAGCCGGGGAATAAATTCCCCGGCGGTTTACCTGCTGCCAAAGGTAAGCCTCAAGAAGCGACTGCCGTTCTTCTAACTCGGCTGTCTGCAGAATTTCTCGCGTGAGTTGACTCTCGATTTCCACCGAATCAGCTAACTCTAAAACGCTACTGGCGACAACTTCCAAATTGTCAGCTAGAAAGTCTGCATAGGCGGCGCGACGTTGAATTTTACCGCTGGTCGTTTTCGGAATGCTTCCGGGCTTAATCAGCACTACTCCATAAACTTGCACTTCATATTCTTGAGCAATGCTGGAGCGGATGGCGCTGATAATTTCCTCGGCATTATCCGGCGCTTTGCGAGATTGTAATTCTTGCACGATAACGAGCTGTTCTTCGCCTGCGACTTCCACCGAGAATGCCGCGATCGCCGCTTGCCGCAAACTGGGATGGCTGCGCTCTGCTGTTCTTTCTATATCTTGGGGGTAAAGATTGCGACCTCGGATGATAATCAAATCTTTGAGTCGCCCTGTAATAAACAGTTCTCCGTCGCGTAAAAAGCCTAAATCTCCGGTTCGCAAAAATGGCCCTTCGCTGGTATCTGAAAGATATGCTTGAAAGGTTTTTTCTGTCTCTTCTGGGCGATTCCAATAGCCTCGCGCAACTGTTTCGCCAGCTACCCAAATTTCTCCGACTTCCTGCGGCTGGCATTGCGTCAGAGATTCGGGATTGACGATCGCAACTAGAGTGCCAAATTCAGGGAAACCGCAGCCGACTAAAGTTCTCGCGCCCCCCTCGCCTTCGCCAACTTCTACAATGTGATTATTTTCCAGCGCCCCAGCGTCAACAGGTAAGAAAGTCGGTGTTATTCCGCTGCGAACCGTGGCAATTTTTAGCGTGGTTTCTGCCATTCCGTAAGCAGGACAAAAGGCATCGGCGTGAAAACCGCAGGGTTCAAAAGCTTTGGTAAATCGCTCTAAGGTTTCTTTGTGGATCGGTTCTGCGCCGTTATAGGCCACGCGCCAACTACTCAAGTCGAGCATTTTTTCGCCATCGCCCAAGATTTTGCTTATTTTGCTAGCGCACAAGTCGTAAGCAAAATTTGGCCCGCCGCTGTGGGTAGCTTTGTAGCGCGAAATCGCTTCCAACCAGCACATCGGGTTCTGAATAAACGCCGCTGGCGGCATGAAGTAAGAGGGTATTCCCAGATACAAAGGTTTGAGCAATCCGTCAATTAACCCCATGTCGTGAAAGGGGGGAAGCCACGTTACGGCAACGCTTTCGGAATCGTGGTTAAAGCCTCGGTCAATGTATTCGATGTTGTATAAAACGTTGGCGTGGCTCACCATTACGCCTTTGGGGGTGGAGGTTGAGCCGGAAGTGTACTGAAGATAAGCCACTTCGTCGGGATGGATGGGTGGCTGCTGCCACTTTTCGCCGTCACCGGAAAGCATTTCTGCTGTCAGCCAGCGCAGCCCTTTGAGTTCCGGCGCTTGCTGGCATAGCTGTTCTAAATTTTCCCGGTGTCGCGCGGGAGCGATTGCAACTGTTGCTCCTGCATCTAGGGCGATCGCACTAATTTTCGCTAAATTCCGTTTCAGCTTCGGCGGATAGAGGGGAACCGCGATCACTTTGGCGTACAAACATCCAAAAAAGGCGGCGAGATAGTCCAATCCTGGCGGGAAAAGCAGTAAGGCTCGATCGCCAGTGACTCCCAATGTCTGAAGTCGCGCGGCGTGCGATCGGGCGATCGCGTCTAACTCTCGATAAGTCAAACTGGCGGTTTCAGTTTTTCCGTCTAACAGAAATGTATATTTCTGCTCTGGTTGGTGTAATGCTCTGTTTTTTAGAAGTTCTACTAAATTGGTGCAACTTTCGGTGAGTTGGTTTCCCTTAATGTCTGCGTCACTCATCGATTCTTTTTACCTAATAAATCTTGTTTGCAGTACGCCAACCAGTTCCGCCAAATTCTTTCCACATAGACGTTCTGTGGACAGTTTTCGGGCGTTACGAGTCTCCCATCAGCGTGTTTTAGTCTTCAATCCGGGTATTACTTGTTTTGAGTTTTTTTGTCGATCGCGCTGTTCGGCAATGGCTCCGGGGCGATTTCAGTCCGAGCCAGCTTCGATATCAGCTTCAGGGGCTTTACGGCTATCGACTTTAAGCATAGTAGGCTAGATGATATTTATTGTCAAGAGTCGTATAGCAAATTTGTTGACTGCTATGGTTTCCTATATGACAATCTTTTCTAACTCTTGCCATAGCATTTTAGGCGATCGTTTGTCTAGCCCTTACCGCAACCATATTATGCAAGTGGTGCACAATTAGCTAGAGGGGTCATACCCCCTATAGTGAAATGCAATTAGTTTTCATTAGTTAACTCTTGACAGATCTAACTGCTGTGTTATCTAATTAAGGCACTTTCTCATTAAGCGTCCAGCGACTACTTCCTTTAACCGAGGAAAATGCCCACCGTGGTCGATCGTCTAGATCGCCACCGGACAGAGGCGATCGCCCTCACGCGCCTGCTGTATTCCCAGACAAATGCCACTAGCGACGGGAGAATCGGATCGAACTGCGCCCGACAACTGGGCCGGATCTTCCGCAGATCAGTTTCAGGAGCCAGAGAAGAGCAGCAACGCTGCCACAAATCATGTTGTGCAAGCAACGCAAACCACATATCCGAAGTTCCATTAATTGTTGATTTAAGAGTAATGAACAGATCGCAGAAATTACTAAGTAGCCTTGGGCTGGCAGGAGTCGTGTCGGCGGTAGTCGCTCAGTCGGCGTGCGCTTCCAACATCGCGCAGGTGACGGGCGTTCGCCTCAACCCCACGTCAGAAGGCATTGAAATTATCCTAGACACTGAAGATGGAAGACCCCTGCAAGTCTTCACCACCACCTTTGGCGAAACTTTACAAATTGATGCCATCACCGCTCAACTGCGACTACCGGGGGGAAATGAGTTTCGTCAAGACAAACCGGCTGCGGGAATTGCTTCTGTCACCGTTACTCCTTTAGATAACAACAGCATCCGAATCAAAGTGATTGGCGAGAGGGGTCAACCAGTGGCACGGGTGATTCCTAACGCTGCGGGTCTGATTCTGAGCTTAAAACCCACCTCGCAGATGACTGCTCGCCCGCCTGCACCGGCTCCTACAACGCAGCCACCAGGGACACCCGGAGAACCCTTGCCACCGACAGGGCAGCAGGTAGAGATACCCGCAGAACCTTTGCCACCTACAGCGCAGCCACCAGGAACACCCGGAGCACCCTTGCCGCCGACAGCGCAGCCACCCGGAACGCCAGGAGAACCATTGCCACCGAGCGCGCAGCCACCCGGATCGCCCGGAGAACCCTTGCCACCTACAGCGCAGCCGCCAGGAACACCGACACAGCCACCCGGAACGCCACAGGTGGGGAGAGACCCGATTGAAATCGTCGTCACTGCAACACGAACCTCAGAAAGAGTGTCAAACGTGCCGCGCTCTATAACGGTGGTAGACTCCGAAGAAATTCAGCAGCAGGTAGGGCCATCGAGAAATATCGTGGAAGCTCTGGCAAATCAGGTTCCAGGTTTCGCGCCCCCGACTCAACTTACTAGCACTTATGGACAAACTTTGCGAGGTCGCGACGTTTCCGTTCTGATTGACGGCGTGCCACAAACGACCAATCTTCAATCTTTTGGCCGAGAATTTAGAAACATCGATCCCAGCGCGATCGAACGCATTGAAGTGGTGCGGGGGTCTACCGCAATCTACGGCGCTCAGGCTACAGGTGGCGTGATTAATATTATTACTCGTCGCCCAACTGAGGAAAGGCTAACTGCTGTTACTGAAGTGGGCGTCAATAGCGCTTTAACAAACACAGAAGATGCTCTAGGCTTTAACGCTCAGCAGACGATTTCTGGCCGAAGTGGCAATTTCGATTTCACTGGCACTGTCTCGCTCTCTAGAAGTGGATCTTTTTACGATGCCAAAGGCTCGCGCATTCCCTTTTATGAACTCGGCGGAGATAGCAGCACCCTCTTCAACGTGATGGGCAAAGTCGGGGTAGATTTGGACACCCAACAGCGGCTGCAACTAACTGTCAATCACTATCGGGAAACCCAAGATCCCAATGTGATCCCAGACTTTAGCATTGACGAACAGGAAGGACGGCAAAAAGCCCGCGCCATCAGAACCGGAAATTTGGATATTGACGGGGAAACACCGGGAAATAAAAGTACACAGCTCAACCTAAGTTACACCAATCAAAACCTTTTTGGCAGCAGCCTTCAAAGTCAAATCTACTATCGAACGAATTCCAATGTAGGTGTTCCTTTAGATTTCCGCACCTCCGATTTCTTTGGGCCGTTTATCGGGGTTGGTAATTCGCGAGCCGAGAACGAACAGATAGGAGGTAGACTGGCGATCACCACTCCTTTATCCCGCGCCGAAAATCTTCGATTAACCTGGGGTTCTGACTATGTTACTGAAGATAGCAAACAGCGTTTCGACTTGTACGACCCGGAGAGATTCGACACAAGTGGTGGCCGGGTTTACCGGAAAATTTCCGAGCGTCCTTTCGTCCCTCCTTACACTTACGACAGCCTTGGCTTTTTCGGTCAATTGGAATGGAATATTGACGATATTGTCATTCTAAGTGGCGGGCTACGTCACGAACGGGTCGGGTTAAACGTCAAGGATTATACCACTTTTAACGATCGCCAGATCGAAGGAGGCGATCGCAATTTTAACGCCACCCTATTTAATACAGGGGCTGTCTATAAAATTAATGACAACTTCAACGTATTTGGCAACTTTTCTCAAGGTTTCTCAGTTCCCGATTTCGGCCGCATCCTCCGCCAACCCCCCGATACTTTTGTCGGAATTGAATCTTCGTTAGAAGTAACTCAACCGCAAAAAGTCAACAGCTACGAAATTGGCATTCGAGGAGGGTGGCAATCCGTGCAAATGTCGCTTGCTGCTTTTTACAATACTTCTGATTTAGGAGTCCGTTTTGAACCAGTTGGCAACACAGGCCGCCTGGAACTACAGCGCGCCCCAGAACGCATTTACGGCTTAGAAGGAACTGTGGATTGGCAACCTGCACGAGAATGGTCGATCGGCGGGACTGCTACTTATATTCAAGGTGAATATGAGGAAGACAACCGTTACCTCGCCCTCGATAGCAGCCGCATTCCACCGCTCAAGCTAACAGCTTATGTTCAAAACGAAACTTTGCCGGGATGGAACAATCGGTTACAGTTATTATATTCTGGAAATAGCGATCGGGCATTCAAAGACGGCTCGGATGGCGGCCCGATTAGCAGCTATCTCACACTGGATTACATCAGCGCGGTTAAAATTGGCTCTGGGCTGCTACAAGTCAAAGTCGAGAATTTATTGAATAATCAATATTTTCCCGTGCTCTCGCAATACTCCGCTGGATTTGAATCCGACAGCTCTAATTATGCAGGGAGAGGTTTGACTCTCAGTGTTAATTACCGCCTTAACTGGTAATTACAGCAGATTGCAGGTTTATGAGGTAGATTCAATATCCCTCTAGGGACATTCCAAGAACCCAAAGCGTGTCAATTTAAGCTGTTATATCATTTCCGGTTACACCGGAATGATGTTGACTGTTGACGGTTGACTGTTCACTGTCAACAGTCAACAGTGAACTCGAATTTACTATTCCGATGCTAACGGATTTGATATTAGTCTGCCAGTCCTCACACTCGCTAGTCTGTCAGTCCGCCAGGGGTTGAAACCCCTGTCTAATAGCTAAAGTCCTCTCAAGAGGACTAATGAGTTGAAAAGTGTTTTTCTCAGTCCTCATAGCGAGGACTTTAGCTTTGAGACAGGGAATTCATTCCCTGTCGGACTATCAGTTTTACCTTAATGAGAACAGTTAACGGCTTTGAGAAAAATTTCCCGATGAAGTTCCGCAAACTCGCATTCAAACTGCACTTGTATTTGGGGTTAGTGGTAGGAATATTTCTAGCAGTAATTGCTTTAACGGGCAGCTTGCTAATTTTCGGGCCGGAAATCGAGCGGTTCTTCAATCCCCAACTCCTGCAAGTAATTCCTCAATCCGAACGGATACCGCTGGAAAATGTCCTCCAGATTGTCGAAAAAGCTTATCCGCAAAATCAAGCTGTTAGTATCTTGCTGCCACGAGAAGCGAAGGATGTTTGTCAAGTTTCAATGCTGTCAAAGAGTGAGAAAATAGTTAACGTTTATGTCAATCCTTACAGTGGAAAAATTACGGGTGGGCGCCTTTGGAAAGAAAGTTTTACAGGTTTTATTTTTACGTTACACGCGGAATTAGCTGGAGGAGAATTCGGTCATCTTGTCGTCGGTATTTGCGGTCTAGTAATGCTAGGACTAACTTTTACTGGTTTGGTTCTGTGGACGGGTTGGCGCAATTTGGCTCGCGGATTTTCTATTAATTGGAAAGCTCACTGGCAGCGGACTGTATTTGATTTACATAACGTTTCTGGCATTGTATCGGTCGCTTTTCTCATACTCATATCCGCTACAGGAACAGCGATAATTTTTTACGCGCCTGTTGAATCTACGCTGTATTGGCTAACGAATGAAAAGCCACAGCCAGCCTTGACTTCTCATCCCCAGTCTAGCAGTTCGAGGCAAAAGCTTGACGAAATCTTAGACCAAGTTAATACCGTTTGGCCGGAAGCTAAAACCACTTTTATTTCTCTGCCGTTGAAGCCTGAAGCAATTTTTAAAGTACGGAAAAAATTTCCCAACGAGCCGCACCCAAACGGGGTTAGCACCATTTATCTCGACCAATACAGTGGCAAAATATTGCAGGCTGACAATGTAAATTCAGCTTCTGTAGCAAATCGAATTCTCAACTCGCTTTATCCGCTACATATTGGCAGCTATGGCGGCATTTACTTGCGAATTGTACACGCGATCGCAGGATTAGCAGCGATTGTACTGTTTGTTACGGGTGTAATGATGTGGCGGCAGCGGCATTTGGCGAAATTTTACCGCAAGGAGGCGAGACAGCAATATGAAGAATTATCTCCACTTAGCCAGCAATGGCCTTGGTTTTAATGAGAGCGGCGTGCGGTTTGATGCGGGTGTGATATCAAATCTGTTAGCATCGGAATTATTCCTATCTCTCCTCTCTTAATCTGCGTGAATCTGCGTCAATCCATTCTCATCTGCGGTTCGAGAAATTCTCTTTTTTTAACCGCAGATACAGGCAGATGAACACAGATTAACGCAGATGAATTAGATCGACTCCGGTTGCACGATCCATCGGTAATTGTTGACGGTTGACTGGATTTGACGACTGACGATGCTACCGGAATTGATATGATTATCATGCCTAAAAAAACCCGATCTTCTGAATTTTAAATCCTATAAATCGCTTATTTAATGCAAAAATTTATTCAACTCTGGCTCGGACAAACTGCTTCGATGATTGGCAGCGCTATGTCCGCGTTTGCGCTGACTATTTGGATTTGGGAGTCCACCAGTCAAGCGACAGCTTTGGCTTTGTTGATGTTTTTTACTCAATTGCCGCGCATCTTGCTTGCTCCGGTTGCTGGCATTCTCGTCGATCGCTGGAATCGAAAATTTTTGATGGGGATCGGTGATGCGGTTTCAGCTTTGTTAACGCTCACTATCCTCTTACTTTATATCAGCCAAAACCTGCAAATATGGCATATATATGTAGCGGCTGCAGTTAACGGAATTTTTGACCAAATTCAACAGTTAGCTTACTCAGCAGCGATCGCCACAATGATGCCAGAAAAGCATTACAGCCGCGCTAGCAGTTTAAGTTTTTTGGCAAATTACGGCGCGAGTATTATTGCTCCGACGCTGGCGGGGATTCTCTATTCTGCGATCGGGCCCGGCGGGATTTTTACGATCGACCTGGCAACTTTTACAATCGCGATCGCCACGCTAGTATCTGTCAAAATACCACAGCCCGCGATCGTCTCCAATCCCCAGCCGACTCGCCCCCACCTGTTGCAAGAACTTAGCTTCGGATTCCGCTACATCGTCCAGCGTCCCAGCCTACTTGCCTTGCTGGTGTCATTTTCGCTATTCTGGTTCGCTCACGACATCGGCGCGGCCCTCTACTCACCGATGATTCTGGCACGCACCGGCAACAATGCCAGAATCCTCGGAACTATCCTTTCAGCCGCCGGCGCAGGCGGCGTTTTAGGAGCATCAATCGTCAGTATTTGGGGCGGTCCCAAACGCCGAATCCGGGGGTTTCTGCTCGGCATGGCAGGCGCGGGCTTGAGTAAAATAGTCTTTGGTTTCGGTCAGGCGCTTTCCATCTGGATTCCCGCTCAATTTTGTTCGTCTTTCAATTTCCCCATCCTCGGCAGTTCCAACGAGGCAATCTGGCTGGCGAAAGTCGCACCAGAAGTACAGGGGCGTGTTTTTGCTACCAGAGCAGTGATCGTGCAATTGGCGTCCGCGATCGGTTTATTGATCGCAGGCCCACTTGCCGATCGCGTTTTTGAACCCGCCATGCAGCCGTCCGGTTTTTTAGCCGCTATTTTTGGCCCAATTATCGGGACAGGTGCCGGTGCTGGCATGGCTTTGTTATACGCTATATCCTCCCTGGGCTTATTGCTCGTTGCAGTCGGTGGGTATGCTTCCCGACTGCTGCGCGATGCGTAAAGGGGAAACGGAAAGAGGTCTTTTAACTTCTTGCTTCTTGCTTCTTGCTTCCATCCGTTACATCCGTTACATCTGTTACACAATCCGTTGCCGAACTTCCTGACATCCGTTACATCCCGATCGCGTGTTCGTTGCCGAACTTCCTGACATCCCTTACATCCGTTACATCCGTTACATAATCCGTTGCCGAACTTCCTTCTGCTAAAGTTTCTGGCGCGAACTCAGGTGAGCTTCAATTTCCGATCGCGATCGCCATACAGGGCGCAATTCCTTGCGAGCAAAGAGCTGCGACTGATCGCCGGCGTGGGGCGAACCAGGTTGAGTAGCGTTGCCGTAACTGTTTAGCGCCATCGCTTTCACCGGAAGAGAGAACTCAATCGCAGCCACAAAAGAATCGCCCGCAACCGCTTTAAAGTGATCGTCTTTCCCAGGAGCGAACCATACTGAGCGAAATACACCCAAAGCACCGTCAGCTCCATTTGCAGGCAGATTCGCCACCCCAGGCAATCGGAAGACTTCCCCCCATGCCACATCTAACGCGCCATAAGTTACCTCAACTTTGGTTGCTGCCGCTTCCAGCACCCGCACCGCCTCCGCAGGATTTGCCAACCCGTCTGGCGTCGTTAGCGGTGCATCTTCGCTCCAAGGTTTAGCGAATAACTCATCAGCATCCATCGCTTGTTTCCAAAAGGCAAACAGCACCGCACCGCGACTGTCAGCATCGACTTTCCGATCCCAAGTGGCGAGAACTTCCGCAGCGCGACGCGCTTTTTCACTGCCTTGCCGTGCGGCGGGAATTAAATCATCGAGGAGGCGCGAGGCGAGTTCTACCTGAGTGGAATGTTTGTATTGCATCAATTCATCGAAAGAGATTTTGTCATCTTCTAAGAGCATTTTTGCCGATCGCTGCGATCGCAAATCCATCGGGCCGCGCGGTGCCATGTAGGCGGGATAATTATCGGGTGCGATCGCGCTGGGAAACGTCGTTGTCCAGGGGGGATCGTTGGTATTTTGCAACCAACCGCTGGGCGGATCGACAACGCGCGGCAAATCCGCATAGGGATGATTTTTGCTCCATAAAGTCTCTGACGTATTGCCTGGAATCGTGCCTGACCAGTATTTAAAATCTCCTTTTTTGCGTATAGGGACTTGACCGTTAAACAAGTGCATGATATGCCCCTGACGATCGGCATACATAACGGTAAACATGGGAATTTCTAAGCGCTTTAAAGCGGCTTCAAATTCAGAAAAATTCTTTGAGCGTGCCATATCCCACCACTGCTGAAGGGCTGCTGGTTTATCGAGTCCGACAACGCGCAGGGCGATCGCTTTGCCCTGTTTTTCTGTGATAATCGGCCCGTGAACAGAACGCCGCACGACGAGAGATTCCGATCGCAAATTCCCATTCTTTTCTTTGACTTTTAAAACCTTCTCTTCCCTGTCAAATTTTCGGACTTCGCCATCGAAGCGATAGCCATCGTTAGCGAGGGGCAATTCATAGGCATCCCAGCCATCGTGAGTGTTGACAGTATGAGTCCATCCCAAGTTGTCATTAAAGGCGATCGTTAATACAGGAAATCCGACGAGAGTCGCTCCGTAAGTGTTAATTTCTGGGCCAACCAGTTGTGCTTCGTACCATAAATATAAATCCGACCAAGGAAGGTGAGGATTTGCCAATAACATGGCATTACCGCTTTCAGAACGGGAAGGAGCGATCGCCCAACCATTAGAGCCTTTGGGGGTATCATTTTGAGCGATATCTTCAAGGCGCTCTGGATCGACTACAAAAGTAAAATTGATGACACGCTGCGCGTGTGCCAATACATCTACCGGTTTGAGGGGCAATGCTACCTTTAATTCTTCGCTGAGCGCCTCTGGGTGTTCTTTGGCATAGGCATTCATTCCACCAACAAAAGCATCAAGATAGTTGCGAAAAATAGGGTTTTGTGATTCATACCACGCCTTGGCGCGATTAGGAATTCCCATAGTTTGCACCCAGCGATCGGATTCCAGATAATCTTCGCCCCAAAATTCGGCAGCTTGCCCGCGAGATTGCCCGTAAAGACGCAAAATCAGATTACCATGACTTTGCATCTGCGCCCACCCGAAAGCGTAGAAAAGGCTTTTAGTATTCTCTCCATAAATATGTGGAATTCCATAGGTATCCCAAAGAATTTGAGTGCCGATTTCAGGCGAGGATTGAACCCCATTATTTAAAATCAAAACTAAAATAAAACTTATCAATAATGAGACAATTCGTCGGCTTTGTTTTTTGAGTTTTAGAAACATACTATAGCCTTTCTCAGGTAGGTGGGGTACAGAAAAAGCCTCGAAAATCCTGGCATTAACAGAATAAAGTGTACCTCATGTTGGTGAGAACCACTATATTATATTGATATCAGTTGATAGGTTATGCTATACAAGCAAAATTAATTTCTAGGACATTTTCCTGAATTAACATATTCACGGAAGCTTTTACTGTAAAGATGACTTTTTGAGTTCCACCAAGCTGCTGCCCCTTTTTGTTGTAAGTCATTCCGCATATTTAGGCACCAACCAGCCCATAATTCTTCTTCTAACAACTTATTTTTATATTGATAATACAAATTTTCATACAGATTAAAAAAACTACAAATAAGCTCGTTAAACCGGGTGAATTCATTCTCATTTAATTTTTCCAGATTTGTTATGCCTAACTTGTATATCCGCGCCACTTCATCATCCTGGCTTATACGTGACTCAAGCTCTGCACAAGCGCTAATAATTGATTGATAGGTTGCACCCTTGGTTGCTTTTGTACTTTCTTTAACTTGAATTGCCAAATAAATCAGTGATACAACTACTGCAATAGTCTGAACAATGCCAGTAATATCACTGATAGATAGGTTTAATTGTGCTATGTACATCTTTTTATTAAGCGTCAAGAATCACCCCATCTGAAAAGACGGTGAGTATATCAAAGAGTTATTTTTGAAGCTGCCCCTGTTGCCAATTTCCTTCTACTTTCGTTCCATCTGCATAAATGTAGGAACCTTGACCGTGTTTCTGGCCGTTGAGGAATTCACCTTGATAGCGATCGCCATTGGCGTAAATGCAGGTACCTTTGCCGTTGAACTGGCCATCGGTAAATTCGCCTTCGCAGCGATCGCCATTCTTAAAAACGTACACTCCTTTCCCGCTCATCTTACCCTTGACAAAAGTGCCTTTATAGCTATCTCCATTGGGGAACTCACGGACACCTTCACCACTAAATTCTCCATTGTCAAACGGCCCTTGATAACGTCCCCCTTCTTTAAAAGTAAACAACCCCTGACCTTGAAGGTTGCCCTTCACAAACTCTCCTTCATAGCGGTTGCCGTTCGGATATTCGCGAACCCCTTTACCGTGAAACTGCCCTTCACTAAATGGCCCCTCATAACGACCTCCTTCAGCAAAGGTATAAATTCCCTGCCCGTGAGGTTGATTATTCAGCAACTCTCCTTCATAGCGGTTCTTATTAGCATATTGACAGACGCCTTTGCCATTAACTTTTCCTTCTTTAATATCTCCTTCGCAACGAGTGCCATTAGCAAACGTAAAAGCCCCTCTGCCGCTGGGAGAACTATTGGCAAAAGCGCCTTCGTAACGAATGCCGTTAGTTGAGGTAAAAGTGCCTGTACCATCAAACTCACCGTTTTTAAAACTTCCTTCGTAGCGGTTGCCGTTAGCAAATTCGCGGACACCTTGACCGTTAAATTCACCATCGGCAAATTCTCCTTGGTATCGACCTTCTTCTTTAAAGGTATAGATGCCTTTACCGTGAGGTTTGCCGTTGAGAAATTGGCCTTCGTAGCGATCGCCGTTGGCATATTGACAGGTGCCGGGGCCGCTGAGTTTTCCCTCAGTCAATTCTCCCTCGCAACGTCCGCCATCGGGTAAAGTAATTACTCCTGCCATTGCGCTGTGAGGGTTGGCAAACAACAAAGCCATTCCCAAGTTGGAACCAAGTAATAGAGCGAATCCAACTCGCTGAAGTTTAGTTAATATTGCTGACGACATTGCCAAATTCATAATTCACAAAAAATTCAAGTTTTAACTTTGCTATTCCTTGGACAGTGCTATAGAATTCCCAGCCAAATTGTTAGAGTCTCAAAAAAATCCCTAGTCATTGAGCCGGAATTCAATGGATGCTGTTTTTCCTTGAATGCCACTCTCTGATGAGGCAAATTTCCATTTTTCTACTGTTTTAATCGCTGCGCTATCGAAGTCGTCGTGCTTGCTCGAAGTCAAGATCGCGATGTTGAATGCCTTACCGTTGGGGTCAACGTCAAACATGACTTCCACTCGGCCTTCCCGCCCTTGTTTTCTGGCTGCGCTCGGATATTCAGGTTTACCGCAGCTAATGCAAGTGCCGGGAGGCGGGCCTTTCGGGCGCGAAGGACTCCCCCCTCTTGCTGGATTTGTCGGTTTTGGCACTGATCCCGAACCGCTGCCAAATGGCTCTGACGAACCCCCGCCGCCATTTCCACCTCCACCGGGTGATGAGTTCGATGCACTTCCTCCAGGGCTACCAGAGGAGGCGAGGTTTCCTACATCTGGGATCGCATTTCCAGAATTTCCGCCACCTCCTGGCCTGGTAGCTGTGACTGGTGAGCCAGTCGCAGGCGATCGGGGCGATCGCCCCGAGCCAGCCGCAAATGGCTCATCAGAAGGTATGTCGCCATTTTCGCTGGCACCGGATGGTGAGTTGGACGCACTTGCTCCGGGGCTATCAGAGGAGGAGGGGTTTGTGATCTCCCCGATCGCATTTCCAGATTTACTACTGCCTCCTGGCCTAGTAGCTGTGACTGGTGGGCCAGCCGCGGGCGATCGCGCCAATGGCCCGGAAGAAGGATTTAATGGCTGTGAAGAAGGCTCCCCGCTACCCGCCGAAGCAGATGACGAGAGCGGGTTATTTTGTTCAGGGCTGTCGGAGGAGTTGGGATTTCCAGCATCTTTTGTAAAGTCTGGGAGACTCGCAGCACCCTTGGGGCGGGAGTCGCTAACGGGTGGTTCGCTTTTTGGAGGATCGGGCGAAGGGGTTTCGGGTTCCTGGGCGATCGGGGTTTTAGGAGTTTCTGGGGAATTTAAATCCTGTTGAGGTGCGGGGGAAGGCTCGATAGGAGTTGGCGGTGGCGTTACCGCTACGGGTGGCTCCTCTGGAATCGGCGGTGGCGTTACCGCTACGGGTGGCTCCTCTGGAATCGGCGGTGGCGTTACCGCTACGGGTGGCTCCTCTGGAATCGGCGGTGGTGTTGCGGCTACGGGTGACTCCTCTGGGGGAGTTGGCTCTGGTGGCGGTTCTGGTTTGAACGTCTCAGGTGGGGGAGATACCTTTTCTGGAATAACCGGCTCTGGCTGGGTTTCCTCTACTGTGGGTTCATCAAGCACAACAATTTCAATTGCATCCTCTTCAAATTCAGCAGGTTTGACCAAGTTGAGGCTCAACGGCAGCGCGACACCGTGCAGTAAGGCTGAGCCTAACAGACTGATCGCCAGAACTTTTTTGAGAGCTTCTTCTTGTTGTTGTCTTTGCGTCGCCGAAATATTTGACAAACTCATCCCTTCTCAATCTCCTTTATGGATGACAACATCCTCGCTGGCTCCCCGACATAACCCGAAACAAGCTACCAATAGCCTGTTGAGCTTGCTATCAATGATGAACCTACCCATCCTATAAGAACCTGTCACCTTGTTCAAGACTCTTGCAATTAATTTTCATTATTTAATTTTTAGATAGCCACTAGACCCTACCAATCAGCTTTTGCTTTGGGGGCGTCTACGTCGCTCTTATGGGTGCTGTCAATGTTCGGATTCTGGCAAGGCAAGGTTCAAAAATGCCTTAACTGCAATACTCTAGCCCATAATATACCAACAAATTTCGACATTCTCAAGCTTTTCATAAAAAGTTATTAATAAGTAAAAATAACTTTTCCTATAAATTTAATATGTAATTCTTATTTAAAAAAGTGGATCATGACTTGACAAACCCTGAATTTTGTGAAAACCTAGTTGAGAATCTTTTAAATTATTGAAGATTATTGTCAAGTCCTAACGCAAATAGTTAGCAAAGAAGCACTGGCAGAACAATCTGTCGCGATCTCGGTCAGGATCACATTAGGAGCATTTTGGGTACAGACGAAGATAGTCACATACAGGTAGTGCGTTTGTGCGATCGCGATCGCGCTTGAGTGAAACAATTCGCAGCCTGAATCACTTGTGCCGACTTGACGCAGAAACTCTACCAGCCTTCTCACGGGCTAATTGCACCATTAGGCAGCTTGCGATCATTCAACAGAGCTAGCGAGAGTACAAATCAATGGATGCTTTCATTTACATTTTTCGCGCCGCAGGCATTGTTGCTTGGCCGCTATTGGCCTCCTCAATCGCAGCAGTCGCGCTGATCATAGAGCGTCTTGCCTTTTGGTTTAGGGTAAATCGGCGGCAGCGGCGAGTCGTGCGAGAAGTGCTACAGCTTTACAGTCAAAACCCCGATTCCGCAATCAAAAAGTTACAAGTAAACAGCGATTTGCCCCTAGCCCGGATTTTTTTAGAAGCTTTAGAATTAGACGCGCCCAACATCGAAGAATTTCGTTTGGCCTTAGAGAGTGGCGCTCAGGCAGAAATCCCCATCCTGAAGCGATTCAATACAATATTTGACACCATTATCAGCCTTTCCCCACTATTTGGGTTGCTCGGAACAGTTTTGGGGTTAATTACTACCTTTAGTTCTCTCAAACTGGGGAATGCCACGGGCACCAATGCCGCAGGCGTTACTTCTGGGATTAGCGAAGCCCTCGTTTCTACGGCAATAGGGTTAGTTGTGGCAATCTTTACACTCTTATTTGCCAATATGTTTCGCGGGTTTTACTTACAGCAGATTGCTTTTATTCAGGAAGCCGGAGGTCAGCTAGAGTTATTGTACCGTCACCGCTACGAAAAACTACCAAGAGAATCTAATTATGCGCCTACCCGATGAACCTGATAGTATTCCCCAGATTAACATCGTGCCAATGATTGATGTGGTGTTCGCCATATTGACGTTTTTAATTGTTTCCTCTCTGTCTTTATCCAAATCCGAGGGTTTGCCCGTAAACTTACCGAAAGCATCAACCTCTCAAGTTCAGGACTCGCCTGCTAAAATTACCGTCACCATTGATCCTAATGGAAAATTAATGGTTGATAAAAAGTCAGTCAACTTAGACCAGATTGAGAGTACGGTGCGGCAGACGATGGGATCAAATCAGAACTCATTAATTGTGCTGAATGCGGATAAAAGCGTCAATCACGGAAATGTGGTGGAAGTTATGGATCGATTACGCCGAATTAAGGGAGCTAAGTTAGGGATTGCTACCGCAAAGTAGAGAGTTCCTATAATTACTAATTAGTAATTCGCTCACATCATTAAGCTGAAATTACCCCGTGCAGATTTACTAAAAAAGCCTGTAAGTCTTATTAAAAGCGACTCCTGAATAGTCTGTCTGATTCAGGATTTTATTTAATAAAGCAGTTAAAAATTAAAGTCCTTACTGCCAAAAAACAGCAAGGACTTTAATTATTTAACGTGAGTTTTAAGGATGAACATCCTTAAAACTCACGTTAAATACTTGCCATCACTTCACGCGCTGCAGCCAAAGTTCGATCGACATCTTCCTCAGTATGAGCCAAAGAAGTAAATCCAGCCTCAAACTGCGAAGGAGCAAGATAAATTCCGTGTTCCAACATTCCCCGGTGAAAGCGGCTGAACTTCGTCAAATCCGACTTCTTCGCATCCTCGTAATTGTGAACCGGGCCAGCCGCAAAAAACAAGCCAAACATCCCGCTAATTTGCCCGCCCCAAACCGCGTGTCCGGCTTCCTTAGCAATTTTTAGCAATCCGTCCGACAGTTTTTTAGTAATCTTATCCAACTGTTCGTAAGTGCCGGGTTTTTGCAGCAATTCCAAAGTTTTAATCCCAGCAGTCATCGCCAAAGGATTTCCCGAAAGCGTACCCGCTTGATACATCGGGCCAGCAGGAGCCACCATCCCCATAATATCCCGCCTTCCCCCGTAAGCTCCCACCGGCAAACCGCCACCGATAACTTTACCCAAAGTAGTCAAATCCGGCGTGACACCGAATCTTTCCTGAGCTCCGCCGTAGGCGATGCGGAAACCGGTCATTACTTCATCAAAAACTAACAAAGCACCGTTATCTTTAGTAATTTCCCGCAAACCTTCGAGAAAACCAGCATCCGGGGTAATAAAACCGGCATTCCCCACCACTGGTTCGAGAATTACGCCTGCTATCTCGCCGGGATTTTCGGCAAATAAAGCTTTGACTGCTTCTAAGTCATTGTAGGGAGCGTTGAGGGTATTGGCAGTAGTGGCTTTCGGGACGCCTGGGGAGTCTGGAAGGCCCAGAGTTGCGACGCCGGAACCGGCTTTTACCAAGAACATATCGGCGTGCCCGTGATAGCAGCCTTCAAATTTAATCAGTTTATCGCGTCCGGTGAAAGCTCGCATCAGCCGCAAAACGGCCATACAGGCTTCGGTGCCGGAGTTGACAAATCGCACCATTTCAATGCTGGGAACGGCATCAATGACCATTTCGGCCAGTACGTTTTCCAACAGCGATGGTGCCCCGAAACTCGTACCTTTTTCTAAAGATTCGTGCAGGGCTTTGATGACTTCCGGGTGGGCGTGGCCGCAGATGGCTGGGCCCCAAGTGCCTACATAATCAATGTATTGGTTTTCGTCAACATCCCAAATGTAGGCTCCTTTTACCCTGTCAAAGACGATGGGCTGTCCGCCTACGGATTTGAAGGCGCGGACGGGGGAACTGACGCCACCTGGCATCAACTTCTGGGCGGCGGCGAAAATTTCTTCTGATTTGGTCGTTTTCAAGGTTGTGGAAACCAATGTTTTCTCCTTAGTGAACGTCTGTTGTTGGTAGAATAATTTTATAGCGTGCGAGTCGTTTAGCCGAAACCTGAAAAAGGGGGATGGCTAGCATTGATGAGGTAAACCCTCTAGGGTTAGAGTTC